>JAZNUZ010000090.1:0-7134 GCA_045592605.1 Acutalibacteraceae bacterium | reverse complement strand
GTTCAAACATATAGGACAAAAATGAAAAGGGTTCTAATTTGTACAACTTTTCCAAAAACAAAAGGCACCCAAGGGAGACACTCCGTAAAGAAGTTGTCTCCTTTTTTGTATATAAAAATGACACTTTCAAAATTTGAAAGTGTCATAGTGGGCTAGATGCTTTAAAATTATACTTATTTTAAAATGTAAAGTTTGTTTTTGTTATGCTCTAAAATTGTGTCCGCAATCATGACAGAAATAGATTTTTCTACGATTTGAGAACCATCTCTTGGATTGCCACACATGACCTTTTCCTGATACCTTATGTATAATTGCCATCCACCAATCATAGCAAACGAAGACCATCATACCGACACACCATTTGATGATCATCCACATAAAATATAACCAGCCAAAAAGAACAAGATATAAACAACCGTGTTTGCTGGATTCATTTGATAGTTGTACTTTTGTGCTACCACATTTAGGGCACTTTGCATTTAATGCCATAACATCACCTCTTTCGACTTTTTATCTTATTTTATCCTACTTTATACGATTTGTCAATATTTTAGGGTGTTTTATCCTATAATATTTGTGAGGTGGTATAATGAAGCCATTAAAGGAGAAAATAAGCATAACCATAGATAACGATGTTTTAGCAAAGTTAAAAGAAAGAGCTGAGCTGGATGATCGTTCACTTTCTCAATATATAAACATTATCTTAAAACAACACATAAAAGCTATAGAAGAGAAAAAGCCGTGAATTTCACGGCTTTTCTTTATAGATAATTAAATCGTTACTGAGGCACCTTCCTTACGGAGGGTGCCTCAATAGGGTGCTTTTTCTTTTTAACTCTTCACTTGCTTTTCCTACTTTTTTATATTATAATAAACAAAAATTGACTTGCGGGTGTTAACTATGCAAAAAGATTTAAAAATACTCTTTATGGGCGACAGCATTACAGCTCTCGGCGGTTGGGTTAAATGCTTTAACGAGATAATAAAGCCCAAGCATTTTGTCAATATTGCGGTGAGCAGTGCCACGCTAAAAGATAGGGAAGACACGGAATATGATGCCAATCCGCAGTTTCAGGGTATTGCCGCTAATAACACCGTTTGCAACCAGGTCGAAAAGATTCTTCGTGGAAAGGATGTCTCACACCCAAAATATGTATATAACGGTGACTATGATGACTTCGATATTATAATAATTGCGGCGGGGACAAATGATGATATAGATAATGCGGAAATCAACAGCCAGTTTATTGATGAATACAAGAATATGCTACCGCTCTGCTCGGCTGATACAAAAACCTTCGCGGGTGCTATGCGCTATATCTACGAAAATATGAGAAGACTTTATCCTACTTCCCAAATCTTTTTCTGTTCACCTATACAAGCGGCAGAGTGTAGGAGAAGTTACGAGTCAATAAAGAAAAAGGGACAAATTATATCGGATGTATGCGACAGAATTTCAGATGTTTGCTTTATCGATACCTTTAAATGCGGTATCTGTGGCATTTATGAGTTGTACGAGCAAAACGGAAGAGATTTATGTGATGGACTGCATCCGAATGAGAACGGCGCTAAAAAAATAGCCGAATATAATGCAAGAACGATAAAACAATATTTAATATAAAAAGTAATTTTAATTTAAGTAAAATAGTTCTTGACAAAGTAATTAGGGGCATATATAATATAATTTGCGACAATTGGGGGGGAAATCTGTGATTTTAGATTTAAAAAAGGCTTTTATAACCGATGGTTACAGTGCTCCGATTGAATTTGAGTTGGATTTAAGCGATATTGATTTTTCGGGTGTGTTCCCACTCAAAAAACCGATTTCAGTATCAGGAGAAGTTTCCAACAAAGCCGGTGTAGTTTTATTAAGTATACACTGTAAGGCGTGCTACGAGGCCGCTTGTGACCGCTGCGGAGAGTTCTCGGCGAGTGACATTGTGGTTGATAATGAGTATATCCTTGCTACCGAAATTGAAAATGAGGAAAATGACGACATTATACTCGTAAGCGATATGAAGCTTAACTTGGCCGAGCTTTGCCGAACAGATGTATTGCTTCACATCCCGATGAAGCACTTATGCCGCGAAGATTGTAAAGGCGTTTGCGCCGGATGCGGTACAAATCTTAATAAAGATACTTGCAAGTGTGTAAAGGATTCGGTTGATCCGAGACTTGCGGCATTGGCAGATTTACTAAAGTAATTATGATTTATATTTTGAAAGAGGGAAAACGAAATGGCAGTACCGAAGAGAAAAACTTCTAAAGCGAGAAGAGACAAAAGAAGAAACAATTTATGGAAAATCAGTGCTCCTACACTTGTAAAATGCAATCGTTGCGGCGCTTATAAGAGACCGCACAGACTTTGCACTGCTTGTGGCTACTATGGTGACCGCGAAGTAATCAAGGTTGAAGACTAATTTTTGAAATTAACGGGTAGAGGAGGAGGAAATCCTTCTCTATTTTGTTTTAAGGGGGTGTCGAAATGTCTGTTATAGTGAAAAATGTTGTCAAAAACTCACCTGTAGCGAGAACGGGTATAAAGGCAGGGGATATACTGATCAGCCTTAACGGAAACGAGATAATGGATGTTCTCGATTACCGCTTTTATCAGAACGAAAAAAAGATTTCGGTGTCCTTTCTGAATACTCGCGGTAAGACGGTTACAAAAACCGCAAAAAAGGATGAGTATGAAGAATTAGGACTGGAATTCGAGACATATTTGATGGACAAGCAGAGAAGCTGCAAGAATAAATGTATTTTCTGCTTTATTGACCAGTTACCCGGTGGTATGCGGGAAAGCCTTTATTTTAAGGATGATGATTCGCGTTTGTCTTTCCTTTTCGGAAATTACATAACCCTTACTAATATTACCGAGCACGAAGTAGAGCGTATTATAAAAATGCATATAAGTCCGATAAACATTTCGGTGCATACAACCAACCCGGCCCTTCGTGTCAGAATGATGAAAAATAAAAACGCGGGTAGTGTACTATCTATTATGAAGCGCTTTAATAAGGCGGGTATAGATATGAACTGCCAACTCGTGCTTTGCCCTGGTATTAACGATGGTAAGGAATTAGAGCGGTCGCTCAGTGACCTTACAGATATGGAATATGTGCGCTGTGTCGCGGCAGTTCCCGTAGGTCTTACCGACCACCGCGAAGGACTCGAAAAGTTAGAACCCTTTACAAAAGAAACTGCGGCAGCAGTGCTTGATACAATCGAACGAGTAGCACTTAAATGTACCGAAAAGTACTCTGAACGCAGATGCTACGGCGCAGATGAATTTTATTTAAAGGCAGAAAGACAAATACCCGACGCTGAATTTTACGGAGATTTCTTGCAACTCGAAAACGGTGTTGGTCTGTGGGCGCTTTTCAAAAGTGAAGTGATTGATGCGCTAAACGATATAGATTTTGCCCCCGAAAAACGAGAAGTTTCGGTGGCAACAGGTGTCGCGGCATATCCGCTTATATCGGAACTTGCGGCACAGATTTGCGAAAAATACAGTAGTGTAAAAATAAATGTAGAAAAAATAGAGAACAACTTTTTCGGAAAACAAATCACAGTCGCAGGACTTATTACTGCTACCGATATAATCGGGCAGTTAAAAGGGAAAAAATTAGGTAGTCACTTGTATATACCGTCTGCTATGCTCAGACACGGCAACGACAGATTTTTAGATGACATAACTACCGAAGAATTAGAAGAAAAATTAGGTGTAAAACTCGTACCCGTAAACAATGATGGTTATGAGTTTGTCGAAGCATTACTCGGAAAGGAAAATTGATAATGGCTAAACCTGTTGTGGCGGTTGTGGGTCGCCCAAATGTCGGCAAATCCACACTCTTTAATAAACTTATAGGAAAAAGACTTTCCATTGTCGATGATACCCCCGGAGTAACCAGAGACCGTATTTATGGCGATGCCGAATGGGCGGGTAGAAAATTTATGCTTATCGATACGGGCGGTATTGAGCCGAAAACCGATGATAAGATACTACTCAGTATGCGTGAACAGGCAAACCTTGCCATTGATATGGCGAATGTAATTATATTTGTTACCGATGTTAAAAGCGGTGTTACCGCATCGGATAGTGATGTTGCCGTAATGCTCCAGAAAAGCGGTAAACCGATAGTACTTTGTGTAAACAAATGCGATGGCATAGGCAAAGTACCTATGGAGTATTATGAGTTTTATAATTTAGGCCTTGGCGACCCGATAGCAGTTTCTTCTGTGCACGGTCACGGAACGGGAGATTTGCTTGATGCAGTATTAGAATATCTTCCCGAACAAAACAGCGAAGAAGATGAAGAAGATGTCATAAACGTTGCCGTTATAGGCAAACCGAACGCAGGTAAATCTTCACTTATCAACTGTATTTCGGGTGAAGAGCGCTCTATAGTATCTGATATTGCAGGTACTACTCGCGATGCCATTGATACATTTGTTGAGAATAAGTTTGGCAAATTTAATTTTATAGATACCGCAGGGCTCAGAAGAAAGAGCCGCGTTGAAGACCAGATAGAAAAGTATAGCGTACTCCGTGCCGAAATGGCTATTGAGCGCAGTGATGTCTGCGTTATTATGCTTGATGGTGTTGAAGGCTTTACCGAACAGGATTCCAAGGTTGCAGGTCTTGCTATGGAGCAGGGAAAGGCCTGTATAATTGCGGTTAATAAATGGGATATAGTCGATAAAGACGGTCACACAATGGATGCCTACCGTAAAAAGTTAATGGTGGACTTCTCCTTTATGCCTTATGCGCCGATAATATTTATTTCGGCAAAAACAGGGCAGAGAATTGACCGACTTTACGAACTGATAAAATACGTAAACACCCAGAACACAATGAGAATATCAACGGGTAAACTCAACGATATTCTGGCTGATGCTACAGCGCGCGTTCAACCGCCGAGTGATAAGGGTAAGCGCCTTAAGATTTACTATATGACTCAGGCATCTACCAAACCGCCTACATTTGTGTGCTTCTGTAATAAGGCGGAACTTTTCCATTTTTCATATCAGCGTTATCTGGAAAACCAGATTCGTTCCACATTTGGACTTGAAGGCACACCTATAAGGTTTGTCATTCGTGAGCGAGGAGAAAAGTAATGGACATAATTTTAGCATTTTTAACAGTTGTTTGTGCCTATCTTTTGGGCAGTATAAACTTTGCTGTAATATTCACAAAAGCCTTTACTCATACCGATGTCAGAGACTACGGTAGCGGTAACGCGGGTACTACCAATGTTATGCGCGTTTCGGGTGTAAAGGCTGGTGCACTTACATTTGTTGCCGATGCACTTAAAGGTGTAGCGGCGTGTTTGCTTGGATTTTTTGCATTCCGCGCCATTTTTGCAGAGCAAGAAATTTTAAATGTATACGGCAAATTTTTGTGCGGTTTTGCCTGTATGGTGGGACATTGTTGGCCAATATTTTTTCAGTTCCGCGGCGGAAAAGCGGCGGCTACGAGCGTAGGAATTTTTGCGGTGTGCTGTCCACCCGCTATAATACTCGGACTTGTAGGATTTGCTATCAGTTTTTCTATTAATAAAATGGTATCGTTTGGCTCATTGGTTGCGACACTTGTAGTGGTTATTGTAACAATTATAAGTGCATTCTGCGGATTTTTAGGTGATGTTAATCCATATATTGTTTCTGCTATTATGCTTGTTTGTGGATTTATCGTATTTTACCGCCATAAAGAAAATATTGTGCGTATTATAAATCATACCGAGAAAAAATTCACTGTAAAACAGGAGAAAACAAATGGCTAAAATAACGGTTCTAGGTGCTGGCGGATGGGGTATGGCATTAGCGCTTCTTTCTCACAACAATGGCAACGATGTTAATATATGGTCTCCGTTCACGACAGAAGTTGCTCAGTTGACCGAAAAGCGTACAAACGAAAGACTCTTAAAGGATATTTATTTGCCGAGCGACATAAATATAACAACCGATATAAACTGCGCCGAAAACAGCGATATTACCGTAATTGCGGTGCCATCTTTAGCAGTAAGGCAGACAGCCAGAAAACTGTCACAGGTTAAAAACACAGGCATTATTGTCAATGTCGCAAAGGGTTTTGAAGAAGGAACTTTGTGCTTGTTGTCTGATGTACTAAAGCAAGAATTACCAGAGAGCGATATAGTTGTACTTACAGGTCCGTCCCACGCCGAAGAAGTGGCGAGAAGTATGCCAACATCTATTTCTGCCGTATCGGAAAACACTGCGGCGGCAAAAAAAGTACAGGAAATGATGTCGGGTAATAATATGCGCATATACACAAATAATGATGTTATAGGTGCAGAGCTTGGCGGTGCGCTTAAAAATGTAATTGCTATTTGTGTTGGCTTTTGTAATGGACTAAAGTTTGGTGATAATACACGCGCAGCGCTTATAACCCGCGGCCTTGCAGAAATGATGAGACTGGGTGTTGCTATGGGTGCTAATGCCGATACATTTTCCGGACTTACCGGAATTGGCGACCTTGTGGTTACCTGTATGTCAAAGCATAGTCGGAATAACCGTTTCGGAACATTGGTCGGCGGCGGAATGAGTGTAGGTGAAGCACTCGAAACCGTTGGCACGGTTGAAGGCTATTATGCGGCAAAAAATGCGTATCAGTTAAGTGAAAAATACGGCGTATCGATGCCGATAATTTTTGAATGTTATAATGTGTTATATAACGGAAAAAATGTTCACGATGTTGTAAGCGGACTTATGAACAGACCGTTAGCGAGAGAATAAAAAGTGCACCAAGGTGCACTTTTTTGTTTTACCAATTGACAAAAATGGGGATATAACATATAATACAATTAACAATTAGGTTAAATGTTAAAGGAGATGAAAGCTATGGGTTTACAGCAAACCTTAAGGGCACTCGCTGACCCTATACGCCGCGAGATACTTAATATTTTAAAAAAAGGCAGAATGTCGGCGGGGGAAATCACCGACCACTTCAGTGTTACCGCGGCTTCAATTTCAAGACATTTGTCGGTACTGATGGCGGCAGACCTTATAAGGCCTGAGCGTGAAGGTAAATTTATATTTTATGAAATAAATACATCGGTTTTGGAAGAAACTATGCTTTGGATAGCTGATTTGAAAGGGGACAATGGTAATGCT
>JAZNUZ010000089.1:0-1877 GCA_045592605.1 Acutalibacteraceae bacterium | reverse complement strand
CCGCTTTCCTTTGCTAATTTAATCATCTCTTCATTAGGCATTTTCCCGCGAACAAAAACTATACAAATCATATCCATCATTTCGGCCGTTCTGATAACCTGCGGATTAACAAGACCCGATATTAAAACCGACTGGTCGTTTACGTAGGCCAGAACATCGCTCATCATATCGCTGCCGAAAGCGGCATATACGTGTTTACCTAAATGCTCTTCCCCATATATTAACTGAGCATCTAAAAGTTCTTTAATCTGACTTATTTTCATACAGATTTATCCTTTAATAATTAAAGTTCTTGATATTTAGCAATAATACCGGGAATGTCATCTGCCACGAGTCTGCCGTAAACATCTTCATTAACGGTAAGTACAGGAGCAAGACCGCAAGCGCCAATGCAACGACAAGCGGTAAGAGAGAACTTTCCGTCTTCTGTGCATTCATCTGCGCCGATTCCCAGAATTTCAGAAAGTTTGTCCATAAGTTCACCTGCGCCCTTAACATAACAAGCGGTACCAAGACAAACTGATATATTGTATTTGCCCTTTGGAGACAACGAGAACTGAGCATAGAATGTTGCAACACCGTATACTTTTTCAAGCGGAACATCCATACCTTCAGCTATCATAAGCTGTACTTCCATTGGGAGATAACCGTAAATTCCCTGTGCTTCCTGCATTACTGCCATAAGGTTGCTCTTGTCATCCTTATATTTTGCAATAATTTCCTGAAGCTGTGCTTCCTGTTCAGCTGTGCCTTTAAAAGGAAGTTTGCTGATTTTCTTTTGCATAATAATCCTCCTTATAACAATAAAAGTTACAATGCCCCTCTTCATTTTAAAAGGCATCATATACCAAAAAACATTATAACATATCCATTCTGTTTTTTCTACCCTTTTTTGATAAAATTTTGACAATTTTCCCACTCTGCCAAATATATGTAATACGGACGCGCCGTAACCACATAGTATCTACTATAGGAAAGCAGAGGTTTGGTGAATTTTATGAAAATGATTGTTATAACCCGAAAACATATTATGGCGGCTTCTTGCGTTTTATTGTCGGTGATTTTTTTGCTTGTGGGCGGTGTTGTGTCCTTTGCAAACCGCGACAGACTGCTGCCCATTTACTGTGTTGAAACCGAAGAAAAGAAAATTGCCATAAGTTTTGATGCTGCCTGGGGCAACGATGACACCGAAACACTTATTAACATTTTAAAAGAGTATGAAGTTCCTGCAACATTTTTTGTAGTCGGTGCCTGGGTGGATAAATACCCCGAATCAGTAAAGCAACTAAGTGATGCGGGACACAGAATAGAAAACCACTCAAACTCTCATCCGCATATGCCGCAGCTTAGTATGGCACAGATGAAAAATGAGCTTGATAGTTGCAATAAAAAAATCGCCGATATAACAGGCCGGACACCGACGTTGTTCCGCCCACCCTATGGCGACTATGATAATAATACGATAACATCAGTTTCCGACAGTAATATGTACTGTATACAGTGGTCGGTAGACTCTCTCGACTGGAAGGATAATGCTACACCCGACAGTATATGCCACCGCGTTGTATCAAAGGTTAAAAACGGCAGTATCGTTCTTTTCCATAACGATGCCGACCATACCCCTGCCGCACTGCCGAATATTTTAAAATCCCTTAAAGAACAAGGCTATGAATTTGTTTTTATTGAAGATTTGATATTAAAAGAAAACTACCAAATAAAGCACGATGGAACACAGTGCAAAAAAGACGGTGCCGAATAGCACCGTCTTAATTTATGTATCGCAAAGACAGAGAACCATCCCCTGTCTCCCCGTATTCCTCATCTCTTATACACTGGGAATCTTTCCTTTGAAGCAGTTAAAAATCATTCAAATATTT
>JAZNUZ010000088.1:0-6335 GCA_045592605.1 Acutalibacteraceae bacterium | reverse complement strand
TAAAAATCAAGACACGACTTGAATTAGAAAAATAAAGCCCACAAAATATTTTTGATGGGCTTTTTATTATTATAGTGCATCTACATATCTACACGCTGAAACTGCCGCTACGGCGCCATCAGCTACGGCGGTCGCTACCTGTCTGACTGCTTTTTTGCGGCAGTCACCTGCAACGAATATACCGTTTGTTTTGGTTACACATTCTTCGCGAGAATCTATATAACCCGCCGCATCTAAATCGGCCACATTTTTAAAGTTTTCGTTTTCAGGCACTAAGCCTATTGCCACGAACATACCATCAATGTCGAGTTTGATTTCTTCACCACTGGCTGTCTTTTTAATTATTATGCTATCAAGTACATCTCCATCCGGTATTTCGCTTACAACCGCACCCGTAATTATTTCTACGTTACCGCGGCTTCTCAGTATCTCTTGCAAACGTTCTTCGCCTGTCAAAAAGTCAAGATTCTGCACTACATAAACCTTTTTACAGGTTTCACAGAGAAGGATTGCTTCCTGTAAAGCCGAGTTTCCACCGCCGATTAAGGCTACCGTTTTATTGGCATAAAAAGCGCCATCGCAAACCGCACAGAACGAAATGCCGTCACCTATAAACTTTTCTTCGTTCTCAAGTCCTAAATGGCGGTGTTTAGCACCTGCGGCTATGATAACCGAAAGACATTCGTATCTACTGCCTTCTTCGGTTACAACGGTCTTTGTTTTGCCTTTATCAATGATTTCGGTAGCATTTTCTATTTCAACATCTGCCCCTTGGGAGAGAGCTTGTGAGACAAAACTGTCGGCGAGTTCGCTACCGCTTACACTCTCAAATCCGGGATAATTTTCAACCTTTGGGGATGAAGTTATCTGTCCACCAAAACCGTTCTTTTCAAGAATAAGCACACTTTTATTTGCGCGTTTTGCATAGATTGCCGCCGTAAGTCCTGCGGGACCGCCGCCTATTATAACAATATCATACATTTTATACACTCCAAAAATAAGCGGTGTGGGTGAAGCCCACCCCGCTTTTAATTATGCGTTTATAAACTTCTTAACATTAGGTACGCCAACAAATTTTTCTACATTTCCATCCTTAACACTTACGAGTGTGGGGGCTTGTTTGATACCTAAACTTTCTGTAAGCTCCATATTCTGTTCTGCCAATACCTTTTTGTACTGTATGTCAGTCTTTGCAAGTAATGCTTCGGCAATCTTACAGTTAGGACAGGTAGCAGAAGCAAACAGGTAAATACCATCGGCCAACTGATTAGCCGTTGCGGATGTCTCACATTCACATTCTTGTGTTTTCGGACCTTCGTGAGTAAGCACAGAGTTTGCAATATCATAGGTCTTACGCTCACGGTATTCCTGAGCCTTACCATCGTTCCAGTTTTTAACCGGACGGTAGTAACCTGTAATACGGCTGTAAACTTCGGTTTCCTTGCCGCACTTAGGACAGGTGTAAACTTCGCCGGAAATGTATCCGTGGTCCTTACATACAGAATATGTCGGAGAGAGTGTGTAATAAGGCAGACGGTAATTTTCCGCAATCTTGCGAATAATTGAAGCTGCCGCACGCCAGTCAGGTAATTTTTCACCTATAAACGCGTGGAACACAGTACCCGAAGTATAAAGTGTCTGTAACTCATCCTGTACATCGAGTGCGGTGAATATATCATCTGTGTAACCTACCGGCAAGTGAGAACTGTTGGTATAGTAAGGTGTTTCGCCATCCGATGCGCAGATGATGTCGGGATAGTATTTTCTGTCATGCTTTGCAAGGCGGTAAGAAGTAGACTCAGCCGGTGTTGCTTCAAGGTTATAAAGGTCGCCGTACATTTCCTGATAGTCAGACAGGCGCTCTCTCATATGATTGAGTACTTCTTTTGTAAATTCCTGTGTCTGCTTTGTGGTCATATCACTGCGGAGCCACTTAGCGTTAAGTCCTGCTTCGTTCATACCAACAAGACCGATTGTTGAGAAGTGGTTGTTAAATGTTCCAAGATAACGCTTGGTGTACGGATAAAGACCTTCATCAAGAAGCTTTGTAATGATTGTACGCTTAATTTTAAGCGAACGGGCAGAAATATCGAGCATATGGTCAAGTCTGCGGAAGAAGTCAACTTTATCTTCTGCCAAATATGCAATTCTCGGCATATTGATGGTAACAACACCGACAGAACCTGTGCTCTCGCCACTACCGAAGAAGCCACCCGACTTTTTGCGGAGTTCACGAAGGTCAAGGCGAAGTCTGCAGCACATTGAACGAACGTCAGACGGTTCCATATCGGAGTTTACATAGTTTGAGAAGTAAGGTGTACCGTATTTTGATGTCATTTCAAAGAGAAGTTTATTGTTCTCTGTTTCAGACCAGTCAAAATCACGTGTGATTGAATATGTCGGAATCGGATACTGGAATCCGCGGCCGTTGGCATCGCCTTCAATCATAATTTCGATAAATGCGCGGTTAACCATATCCATTTCTTTTTTACAGTCACCGTACTTGAAGTCCATACGTTTGCCGCCAACGATAGCATATTCATCTTCAAGGTCGTGCGGTACGGTCCAGTCAAGAGTTATATTGGTAAACGGAGCCTGTGTACCCCAACGTGACGGGGTATTTACGCCGTAAATAAACGATTCAATGCACTTTTTAACTGCATCATAACTTAAGTTGTCAACCTTTACAAAGGGGGCTAAATAGGTATCAAAGGATGAGAAGGCCTGAGCGCCTGCCCATTCATTCTGCATTATGCCAAGGAAGTTAACCATCTGGTTACAGAGAGTTGCCAAATGCTTTGCGGGGGCAGATGTGATTTTGCCTGTAACGCCGCCAAGACCTTCTTCTATAAGTTGTTTGAGCGACCAACCTGCACAGTAACCGGTAAGCATAGAAAGGTCGTGGATATGAATATCGGCATTTTTATGTGCCTTGGCAATTTCATCATCATATATTTCAGAGAGCCAATAGTTAGCGGTGATGGCACCCGAGTTATTAAGGATAAGACCGCCGACCGAATAGGTAACGGTAGAATTTTCCTTAACACGCCAGTCAAGGTTTTTTACATACTGATTAACAATTTCCTTGTAATCGAGTATTGTAGATTTCATATTACGTAATTTTTCACGTTGTCTACGGTAAAGAATATACGCCTTTGCAACATCTGCATATCCAGCCTGTACGAGAACGGTTTCTACACTGTCCTGAATATCTTCAACAGCAATAACACCGTTTTCTACCTTAGGCTCAAAATCAGATGTAACCTTGAGCGCTAATAAATCGATAATATTATCGTTGTAATTGCGCTCGCACGCTTCGAAGCCTTTTTTGATGGCATCTGATATTTTGGCGATTTCAAAATCAACCTTTGCGCCATCTCTTTTTAGTACCTTATACATAATTTTTACCCCTTATATCCTATCCCCTGGCAAGAACGCCGGGAATATATTTTTTTATGTTTTCTATAATTTGCTCGATTTCTTCTTCACTAAAAGCGGACAGACCCGACGCGTTTATAAGATTTCCCGAATCGGTGAATTTTTGTATAAAATACTTCTCATCCGCCCTAAGAATTTTTGCAATATCAGAAAAATCTTCCGTCTCGTGTAGACCCTTAACCGCCGTAGTTCTGAATTCATAGAGTATGCCGCTATTCCTTATTATTTCCATACTGCGAGAAAATTTTTCAAAATCTATATCTAAGCCGATGGCTTTATTATATTTTTTGGGGGCCGCCTTTATGTCCATCGCAATATAATCAACCTTGCCGCTATCAATAATTTCTTTTAATTTCTGCGGAAGTGCTCCGTTTGTATCAAGCTTGACCGCTACGCCCAACTTTTTACATTTATCTATAAAATCCAATAAGTCGGGTTGTAACAGCGGCTCACCGCCCGTGATACAAATGCCATCGATTATTCCCTTGCGTTTTTTAAGATATTCTATTACACTTTCTTCTTCATTCTCGTTTTCTGTAGGACTAAGTACGAGTGAAGCGTTATGACAGAAAGGACACCGCAAATTACAACCGCCCGTAAATACTGTACACGCGGTTTTTCCGGGAAAATCAAGCAGTGTTAGCTTTTGAAAGCCTTGTATATTCATTGTTTTCCCCTTTTCTTTTATTGCGAATTTTGTCGGTGCTTTCTAAGTATATCACAAGATTTAGAACGTGTCAATAGCAAAAAACACAAAATATTGTGGTTTAAAATAAAAATATTAAAAAAATAGCCACCCCGAAGGGTAGCTATTAAAGCATTACTGCATTTTTGAAAACAGATAAATCTATTTCGTTTGATTTAAGGTCAGGAAGCTTAAATTCAAGTCCGACAGAGCGGTATTTAGCCCCCGCCATACTGTTATACCGCATAATTTCTACCTTGTGATCCCCCGCCAATTCAGCTATGGCTTTAAGGTTATCTGCCGTATCGGTAATACCGGGGATAAGCGGTAGACGTATTACAAATTCTTTGCCGCTATTTTTGAGTATCTCAAAATTTTCCAAAATCGGCTTGTTTGAAACGCCTGTATATTCCATATGTTTTTTCTCATCCGCCAATTTCAAATCGAACAATACATAGTCCATTTTATCGATAACTTTTTGAAATTTTTTGCTATCACAGTATCCGCTTGTCTGCAAAGCTTTGTGTGTGTCCGGTAACTTTTCGGCAGTATCAATAACAAAATCCGCCTGTAAAAGCGGCTCACCGCCAGAGAAGGTGACACCGCCGCCGACACTGTTTAAAAACGGTGCATAGCCTTTAAGCTTTTCTGCCAATTCATCACTCGTCATTATCTGACCGCTAATACTTATAAGTCCTTTCGGACAGGCATGTATGCATCTGCCGAAGGGCTGACACTCGGTATGGGTACAGCCTTTTTTACAAAGGCCACACTTGAGACACATATTTTCTTTGACCATAAGTTGCGGATGGGCCGACAAACCTTCTGGATTGTGGCACCAGATACATCTTAGCGGACAACCCTTTAAAAATACGGTGACACGACTGCCTGGGCCGTCGTGTACCGTCATTTCTTTTATATCAAAAACTGTTCCTATCATATAGTATATTCCTGGCGCATCATTACGTGGTCTTGATATTCTTTATCAAGCTCTACAAAATATGCACTCCAACCCCATATGCGAACAACAAGTTGTGTATGGTTTTCAGGATGCAGTTGCGCGTCCTTCATAGCCGCCGCATTAACGGCATTAAGTTGCAACTGATGTCCGCCCATATCAAAATATGATTTTACAAGTCGTGCAACTTTTCCTATGCTGTCCTGGTCGTTAAACATACCGCCGTGGAATTCAAGTGTCAACGGACCGCCGTTGATAGCGCGAGAGAAATCAGGTTTGCTAAATGAAGAGATAACCGAAATCGGTCCGGGTATTTTAGCAAAGATACTGCACGAGAAGTTAGTGCCAAAAGGCTCACCTTTACGTCTGCCATCGGGCGAAGCGCCGATTTCTGCGGCGTGCCAGAGATAGAACATAGCAGAGCCTGTACCCGCGCGCCAGATACCGCCGCGGCAATTCTTTTTACCTTCCAGAGCATCTGCAAACGTATCGAGCAATTCTGCCGCTAATTTATCAACTTCATCTATGTTCTGGCCCATTTTGGGTGTTTCATAACGAAGAAGTGCCAACATTTCACTATCATTCTGGAAGTCTTCATCAACAGCCTTTATAAGTTCTTCTGCTGTAAAGCGCTTTTCATCATAGACATACTTCTTTATAGCCATAAGCGAGTCTGCACCCGTAGCTATACCTGTGCCGTGCACACCGAAGTTGTTGTATTTTCCGCCAACCGAAATATCATCAACCGACATCATAACCTTCATAAAGGGTGAAGGAACAAACCACAAATCTTTTATAGATGAAGTGATTTTATCACACTCTGCTTTGATTCTGTTCTTTATATCCGACATAAAGTCATCGAATGTTTCGCATTTTGATAAACTGCCGTGCAGAGCATCATCAACCACCTTCGGATATGAAAGTGCCGCAATATTAGCAACATCTGCGCCAACTTTTGGAATTATAAATTCCCAACAAGCCGCAAGAGTATAATTTGCAGCATCTTCCGGCGCATATCCTAAATCAATAAGTCCCTTTATAACAATATCATCATTGCTATACTGCGGGAAACCAAGACCCGCCTTTGTAAGCTCTGTACCAAGTTCGTATACTTCGATAGGAGTATTTTTGTTAACACGAAGATTAATTTTCGGGTCGATGAGTTTCAAATTATTACTTGCCTTAAGGCAAAGTTTTGAAAGGTCGTTAAACACTTCGTTACCGTTCTCATCAAGGCCGCCGAGAGCCATACTC
>JAZNUZ010000087.1:0-3600 GCA_045592605.1 Acutalibacteraceae bacterium | reverse complement strand
GCACACCGCGTTCGCTTAAAATACCCATAAATACATTGAGAAGTATAACACCCGCGATAATTACCGCAGTTACCGCGATGGCATAACTTCCGTGGCGAAGGGCATTTTTATTTTTTATTTTAAATTTAGATAAAAAGTTTTTAATTTTTTCCATTTTTTATTCTCCTTATGCCCAACGTCTTCTCTCAACCGAGCGAACGGTAAGAAAAACAAAAAGTGAAGAGAAGCTCACCATATAAACAACATCTGATAAATCGGAAAAACCCGATGTAAAGCTATAGAAACGGTCAATAAACGAAACAGCAGAGTTGATTGCAGAAAGCGCTGTGCTTCCGCCCGAAGACGCGTATGAGCCGAGCAACATTACCGCTAAAAACACCGCAAAGGTAATGGCGGCAGATACAACGGGGCTTTCGGTTAAGGAAGAAATAAACATACCAATCGCAATCATAACTGCGCCGAGCGCCAGAATTCCAAACAAGGAATAAAGATACAACGCCCAGTCAATAATAGTGTACATTGAAACGATAAACGGATAAATGACCAAAGCCGAAAGAGCCGTAGCGTATAGGCATAAAGCCGCTAAAAATTTACCCATAACAATACCCGTTACAGAAACAGGCGAAGTCATTAATAGTTGGTCAACCTTTTGTCTGCGGTCTTCGCTTATAAGGCGCATTGTGATAAAAGGTGTCGCAAAGATAACAACGGTCGACATAAAGTTTACAACACCCTCTATAGCGGGGCTACCGGCTGAGAAAATCATACTGAATGCCATACCCGAAAAAAGAGTAAATACTGCAATTATGATATATCCCAGGGGACTCGAAAAATAAGATTTGAATTCTCTTTTAAATATAGCTAACATTATTTTGTAACCTCCGTAATATCTGCATCGTAGGTCAGTCGCATAAACACCTGTTCAAGACTAAGCTCGTTGCTTGTAAGAGATAAAAGGGGTCGTTTGCGCTCAGCAAGTCTTTCGGCGATTTCGCGGCGGATGTCACAATCCTTTTTGGGATAAATGACAAAATCAAGCGAACCTTCTTCCTTAGTGCCAAGGCAAAGCACACGTTCGGCATCCTTGATGCTTGAAAGAATTTTTGTAAGGTCTTCTTTTTCACCGACTGCTCGGACAACGACCGAGTGGTCGCGCGATAAATTCTTTGAAAGCTCTGTCGGAGTATCATCTGCAACAAGGCGGCCGCGGTTTATAATAATTACGCGCTCACATACTGCCTGAATTTCCGATAGAATGTGACTTGAGAGAATAATGGTGTGATTTCTGCCCAGTCTTGCAATCAAATCGCGAATTTCAATAATCTGTTTCGGGTCAAGACCAACCGTCGGCTCGTCCAGAATTAAAACATCGGGGTTGCCGATAAGAGCCCCCGCAATACCGACACGTTGGCGGTAACCTTTTGAAAGGGTTTTGATAAGTCGGTTTTCAACTTCCTTGATTTTTACGAGTTTTACAATTTCATCAATGTGAAGTTTTTTGGGGAACTTTACTTTTTTAAGGTCGTATATAAAGTAAAGATACTCTGTCACCGTCATATCGGTATAAAGCGGCGGAATTTCGGGCAGATAACCGATGCGGCGTTTTGCCTGTTCGGGTTGCTCGAGAACATCAAAGCCATCAACCGTAACCTTACCCTGTGTTAAAGAAAGATAACCGGTGAGAATGTTCATTATCGTACTTTTACCCGCGCCGTTGGGACCCAGGAAACCTACAACTTCACCTTTTTTGATGGAGAAACTGACATCATCCACAGCCAAAAAATTACCGTAATTTTTGCTGAGATTTGATACTTCTATCATAAACTGACCTCCGCGTTTGTAATGTATAATGTAATTCTATCAAACAACACCTTTTCAAGTGTTAAGATTTTTTGAACAATATATAAACATTATACTATATATAGTGTAAGTTTACAAGCAGTTATTGACTTTTCGAGTTGACTGTAATAAAATTAATAAAAACAAAAAAGGGGAAATTATTTTGGCAGAGATTAAAACTTTTTCAGCACTTCGTTTTACCGACAAAGCGGGAGAAATATCGGAAGTTTGCTGTCCGCCGTATGATATTATATCCGAAGAAGGAAAAAAGGAATTTTTAAATAAGAACGCTAACAATATAATAAGACTTGAACTTCCGGGCCAACAACCCGAAGATTATAAAGCGGCTAACAAAGTGTTTAAAGAATGGAGCGAAAAAGGCGTTCTCGCCCAAGACCCGGAAGAAGCACTTTATATATATGAAGAAAAATTTTCCGTTAAAGGTATACAGTATGCTTTTAAGGGCTTTATCTGCTATGTAAAACTTGCAGAGTTTTCGGAAAACATCGTTTTGCCGCACGAAGAAACACTTTCAAAGGCTAAGACCGACCGATTCAATCTTATAAACGCCACAGGTTGCTCTCTCTCACAGATTTATTCGCTTTATAGCGATGAAAAACGCGAAACAGCATCTCTTTTAGATGAATTATCAAACCGTGAGCCCGACCAGAGTTTTACCGATAATGACGGTGTTACACATAGTTTGTGGATTGCGCCAAAGAGTGAGACAACCGATGAAATCTGCCGTCAGTTTAAGAACAGAAAACTTTATATTGCCGATGGACATCACCGTTATGAAACCGCGCTGAATCATCGTAGATATGTACGGGAAAACGGAATAGACAGTGAAAACAGTGAATATGTAATGATGTTCTTGGTTGAAATGGAAAACGATGGACTGGTTGTTTTCCCGACACACCGAATTGTTAAGGGTGTCGAAGGCTTCAGCAAAGAAAAAATGCCAGAACTTTTAGAAAAGAATTTCTCAGTTAAAGAAATAAATATCGATGAAGCAGAAAAATTCCTTGATAACGAGTATAAAAGCGGTAAAAAAGCGTATGTTTATTTTGATGGCGAAAAAGCACTTGCTTTAACCCTTAAGGATATAACGGTTATGGATAAAATGTTCCCCGACAAAAGCGAAGCTCTCCGCCGTCTTGATGTAACGGTATTGCATAGCCTTGTTCTCGAAGAAATGATGGGTATAGATAAAGAAAATATGGCAAACCAGAAAAACCTTACCTATACTCGCGATATAAACGAAGCGTTGAATTCTGCGAAAAACGGTGCCGACTGTTGCTTTATACTTAACCCCACAAGAATCGAAGAAATAGCCGCAGTAGCCCGTGCGGGAGAAAAAATGCCGCAGAAGTCGACATACTTTTATCCGAAACTCATTACAGGAATGGTAATGAACAAAATAAAAAATGTCGAATAGAAAAATTATTTTAAAAAAGGACTGAAAAAAGGGTTGACAAACGCGCTTGTTTACTATATAATAATTCAGTCCTGCAAAATGGCTGTATAGCTCAGTTGGCTAGAGCATGCGGTTCATACCCGCAGTGTCATTGGTTCAAGTCCAATTACAGCCACCAAAATGGCCCGGTGGTCAAGAGGCCTAAGACACCGCCCTTTCACGGCGGTAACACGGGTTCGAATCCCGTCCGGGTCACCAAAAATCGACATTCTTCGCAAGAAGGGTGTCGATTTTTACTTTTTACTTCTTCACTATTCACTATTCACTCAAAGTCGATTTTTGGG
>JAZNUZ010000086.1:0-8604 GCA_045592605.1 Acutalibacteraceae bacterium | reverse complement strand
TGGGATGATGATATTGATGTTGGTATGCCGTGTAAGGATTTTGACAAATTCTGCCGTGTTGTGAAGGATGAACTCCCGGAATATTACGAGTTCCAACATTTCACCACACAAAAAGGCTTTAATATCGGTATTTCAAGAATTCGCGATAGCAGAACTACCTGTTGCACCGAATTTGAATATAAATACTATTCTGATTCTAAGGATTACAGTTTCGGTGTATTTCTTGATATATTCCCTTTGTTCAATATTTCAAAGAACAAGTTATTGCAAAAATATCAACGCGCAATTTCTCTCTTGCCATCTATGATTTTAGATGGTTGCTGGTTGGAAACCAAGAAGAAATTTTCATCTGAGAATATTGGTAATAGCCCGAAAGAGCGTTTGTCGGCTGTTCTTTGGAAAATTTCAAAGAATTATCAAAAAAATGCGCGGAAATTTTATAAAATCTTAAATATGTTCCCAAAGTCAGAACATATGGGTATGTCGGCTTTTTACGGTTTACAGGACAAATTTATATGGAAAAAAGAGTGGTTCTGCGAGACTATCGAACTCCCCTTCGAAGACACTACCATAACCTGTCCTAAAGAATATGACACATTATTGAAACTTCGTTATGGGGATTACAGTGTTTTTGTAAAAGGCACTCAACTTCATTCGTATTTCATACTCGACACCGAAACCCCGTACCGCGAAAAATTAAAAGAGCGTTATGCCGAAATGCAAAAAAAGTTATCTGAGAGATAAACCTTATGGTTTTTCTCAGTGATTTTAATATAACAAATATTTATACATAAAAGGAGAAGTAAAATGAAAGCAGTTATTTTCAACTCGGGACTTGGCAACCGAATGGGCGATTTTACTAAAAATAACCACAAATCTATGGCACGTCTTAAAGATGGTGAAACTATATTTCACCGCCAGATACGTATTTTAAGTGCCGAAGGTATCAAGGATTTTATAATAACGACCGGTCCTTTTGAAGACCAATTAAAAGGCGAAGCCGCTGATTTCCCGGAATTGAACTTCACTTTTGTACGTAACGATATATATGATAAGACCAATTATATCTATTCAATGTATCTCGCTCGTGAGTATATGGATGATGACCTGGTATTTTTGCACGGAGATTTGGTTTTCAACAGAAAGCTCATACACGATGTGCTCATCTCTGAAGACAAAAACACTGCAACTGCAAATTACACCAAGGCTTTACCCGAAAAAGACTTCAAGGGAAGAATTCAGGATGGAAAACTTTTAGAAGTTTCCATTAAGATTTTTGATGATGACTGCTTCGCTTTCCAACCGTTCTATAAAATGGAAAAAGCAACCGCTAAAGCCTGGATTGATAAGGTTGTAGAATTCATTAATAAGGGTGAAGATAAGTGTTACGCCGAAAATGCGCTCAACGAAATTTTCGCTGATCTGAATGTCCGCATTTTCCCGTATGACAATTACTACATTGATGAAATCGACAATCTTGATGACCATGCACGAGTTACCGCAGAAATTCTCGCCTTTGACGAAGAAGACAAGAAAATTTTCTAAAGGAGAAAAACAGTGAATAAAAAGTATTTATATGGTTATAACGAAACGCAGTATGCTACTTTTAAATCTTTTGCTTGGAAAATGTTGTTAAGTTTTGGTTTTACATATCTTTTCTTCTATAACGGCCGCCAAAACATAAACCTTGTTATGACACAGATGGCCGAAGGTCTTGGCTCTACAACCGCCGCTATGGGTGTTGTTTCTTCTGCGCTTTTCTGGTGTTACGCTTTCGGTCAATTAATTAACGGCCGATTGGGCGCCTATTTCGGTTATAAGCGCTTTATGGCGTTTGGTATTGTCGGCTCCGCCGTACTTAATATAATCATTTCATTCCAACACTCTATCCCCGTAATTGCTCTTCTTTGGGGACTCAACGGATTTTGTCAGTCAATGGTCTGGGCAAACGGCGTAGGTGTTCTTAATAAGTGGTGGCCCAAAAAAGAACGCGGCTTCGCTTCGGGACTTGCAACGGCTTTCTCGGGTGTTGCACAGGTTGTAACATATCTGACCGTTCTCGGATGCACCGTTCTTAATCCCGAATGGGGTTGGCGCGCCGCTTTCCGCTACCCTATTGTTTTAATGTTACTCATCCTTATTGTGTTCTGGTTTTTCTTTAAAGAAAAACCAGAAGATGTAGGACTTCCGGCTTTCGAAGAAGAAGACAAAGCAAGTGCTATGCGCGATGCAGCACTTACTGCCGAAATCGAAAGCAAAGGTTACCTTTATCCCTATAAAGTATTATTCAGTGAGCCCAAAGTAATCGTTTTCTGCCTTATTTCCGCTATTGCGGGTGTCGGAAGATACGGTCTGCTTACCTGGGTGCCGACCTACTTTATGGAGTCACTTGGGCTTTCTATAAAAGAAGGTATCTTCAGTTCAATTCTTCTGCCTGTCGGTCAGGCCTGTGCTATGTTTGTATTTCCGCTTATTACCGACAAGGTTTTCAAAGGTAAACGCGAACCTATGTTGGCATTAGCTTCAATCGTAACATTCTTCGGAATGATATTCTTCCCATTCATCAAAAGCCAGTTCCCCGCTTCCATAATGTTGTTGGTTGTGGGAATTTCGGGTATGGTTACCGGTGTTATCTGGGCTATTGCAGGTGACTTGGGCGGACGCGCTTTCTCTTCAACCATAGTTGGTGTTCTTGACTGGGCGGTATATATGGGCGCTGCAGTTCAAGCTTCTGTTTTTGGTTTTGTAAAGGACAAGTTCGGTTGGCCGGCAATCTTTGTTACTATCGGTTGCCTGTACGTTTTAATGCTTGTCTTAACTCTTGTTGCGCGTAAAATGAAACTCAAAAAACTATAAAACAATAATAAAAAAACGGGACAGCTGATTAAATCGGCTGTCCCGTTTTTTATTTGCGAGTAGGTTTAACGTTTGAGTCCGGATTTATATTCCCGTTTATTTCTCCGTTTTCTTCTTCAAATTCTTTTATACTTTCTCTAATTAATACAAGCACATGACTGTTAACATTTCTTCTTCAATTCTAATAGATACACTTTTAACAGACACAAAATCACCCCAAACCCGTATACGCTTTTAATCTTCTTCCAATAACTTTGCCGGAGAGATATTTAATACTTTAGCCATTTTAAACAATGTTTCGAGTGAAATTCCGCGAACAGTACCTGTACCTTCAACTTGTCCCACAAAGCTAACACTTCTTCCAATAAGTTCGGCAAAATATTCTTGTGTAAATCCAGCTTTTCTACGGTAATATGCTATTTTTAAACCGAGAGTTATATACTTATCTGAAAATTCCGTTTTCATTATGCCGCCTTCTTTCTACCTATATTTTACCTAAAAATAAAAACAATTATTATAGTCTCTGATTGCATTTTTATTTACTTTAAGTATATAATTATTTATAATGAATATTGAATAATATACTTTCGGGGATGATGGTTTTGCACGATAAAACTTGTTGCTTTTTTGGGCATAGAGAAATTAATGAGACCGAAGAACTTAAAAAACATTTATT
This sequence comes from Acutalibacteraceae bacterium, assembly GCA_045592605.1. Lineage (GTDB taxonomy): Bacteria > Bacillota > Clostridia > Oscillospirales > Acutalibacteraceae > SIG565. The sequence goes on along the minus strand of JAZNUZ010000086.1, from coordinate 5,072 downwards.
TTCAGTTGTAGAAAATCTTATAAATGATAAAAAAGTCGGTACCTTTCTTTTTGGCAGTAACGGCAGATTTAATGATATAAGTTATGATGTTGTTGCCTGTCTAAAGGAAAAATACCCACATATAAAAAGGATTTATGTCCGAGCTGAATACCGACAAATTGATGATGATTATTTGCAATATCTCTTAAATCGTTATGAGTACACCTATTACCCCGAAAGAATAATTGGTGCGGGAAAGGCTGTCTACGTAGAGCGCAATTACGAAATGATTGATAAGAGTGATTTCTGTGTGGTTTATTATGAAACAGACTATTCACCAAAAAAGCGGAAAAGCGGCACCAAAATAGCGCTCGATTATGCAATCAAGAAAAAGTCCGAAGTTATTGTTCTGCCATAATTATCGTGTTTTTAAATACATTGAAAATATATAAATCTTGGTGTATAATGTTTTTATAAACTACAAAATACGGTGTGGGGATAATGGTAAAAATAGGAAACGATTGGGACACATTATTAGCGGATGAGTGGCAAAAGCCTTACTATCTTAAACTCCGCGAATTTTTAAAAAGTGAATATAGTAAAACTACTGTTTATCCGCCTATGAGCGATATATTCAATGCGCTTCGGTATACTTCCTTTGAAGATACAAAGGTGGTTATAATCGGTCAGGACCCCTATCACGGTGAAGGACAGGCGCACGGGTTGTGTTTTTCGGTAAAGCGCGGTATAGAGCCACCGCCATCCCTTAAAAACATTTTCAAAGAAATGCAAAGTGATTTGGGGATTACACAGCCCGAACATTACGGTGAGCTTACAAAATGGGCAAAACAAGGTGTGCTTTTGCTCAATAATGTATTGACTGTCAGAGCAGGGTTGGCAAACTCTCACAAAACTTCGGGTTGGGAAAAGGTTACCGACAGAATTATTTATGAACTCAATAAAAAAACCACACCTGTAATCTTCTTACTTTGGGGTAACAACGCCATACAAAAAGCAAAAATCATTGATAATCCGTTACACACCAAACTGACAACGGTGCATCCGAGTCCGCTATCTGCCTACGGTGGATTTTTCGGATGTCGGCATTTCTCCCACACCAACGAATTACTACAAAAATCGGGCTTTACTCCGATTGACTGGCAACTGTAAAAAAAGCATTACACATTTTATGTGTAATGCTTTTTTGTTATTCTGCCTTTATAAAACCTTGGAAACCGCATTTTCTAAGATTATCAAGCATCTTTTCGGCATTTGCCTTTTCTCTGTACGCGCCGACTTGAACACGGTAAATTAATTCCTTGGTCTCTGACTTTTTAGGTGTTAATTTTCCAAGCTCAACCACCGCTTGGGTAATGGCATCAGCCGCCTTTTCGGCAAAATCTTCGCTTAAAATAATCGGCACATCTACTGTACTGTCCATAAAGCCGAGTTCTAACAAGACTGCCGGCATTTTAGTCAGTCTGAGTTCCGCAAAATCAGCAGAATTCAGCGGTTGCGCACGATTTCCGCGAAGGCCTGTCTTCTCTATAATTTTATTGTACAAAAGTTTTTGTATTTGCTTTGTATACTCATCAACCTTTGTGTATACATATGCCATCGCACCGCCGCCGTTACCGCCGTTAATACCTGCATTATGATGAACAGATATATATACATCGGCACCGAAATTATTCGCCGCAGTAGCGCGGGATGAGAGAGATACATTTCTTTTACCTGTGGTGTCATCTATACGGATAAGTTCTATACCATCATAGTGTGAAAGTTTTTTCTCTACCTTATCGCATACGCGGTCATTGAGCACCCATTCTCTTGTCTCGTTTTTATCGAGAGAATATAAACATCTTTTCCCCGGCTCATTTATATAATGCCCTGCATTAAGCGCCAACTTGAACATCGGTATCCCCCTCCTTTAACTTCTTGAAAAATAAATCGGCAGCCTTTGCTTTTTCGGTAAACGAATTATTATACCACCATGACGCCACTACCGTGCCGATTTCTATTACCGCTTCTACAGAAGCCAAAACAATGTTTTCATCAAATGTTATTGTATTTATACCTAATGCTTTAAGCAGTGTATTAATTATCACTAAAAGCATCATAATAGTTCTTACTATTGTCCATTTTGAAATTTTCATACAAAGGACTCCTTTCTTCTAATTCCTTGATTCTTTTCTGTGTTTGCTTAATGCGCTCTTCTAAGATAGGGATTTTAAGAGCAAAGCCGTTATGTGCATCTACCTTCTTTTCGAGTTGTTCGATACGATAATTTGTGAGCTTCCCAGAAGTCACAATACCGCCGAAGGTACCTATCATTGTGCCCACGAGCGCGACTAAAGCAGAAATTATTCCGTCATTCATTTTTACTCCTTTTTTATTTGCTCTTTTATTTTTTCGGTCTGTCGGATGTTAAGTTCATTGTCGCTAAACAATGATGAATATGAAAAAAATACAAATCCATCTGCATTTTGTTCCCGCAACAATTCAATCTGCCGTGAAATTATATCTGTTTTCTCGTTCCATTCTACCCTGTCAGGTTCATTTGTAGTACCTATTTTATAATTTGCAAGACCAACATAAAATTTTGCTTTTGTATCTTCGAGCAGCGCCGACCAATAGAGTAACAGATTATCAAATTTGAATTTATCTATCGGATATTCAAATCCAAAATACAGTTGCGGCATAATATAGTCCACATAACCGCCGTGCGCCCACGCTTCAACATCGGCGAATAATTTATTATAGCAGCGGTCAATATCGGCTGCAGGACTAACACCGAATAAAATATTCTTATCGTATGCCTTTACCGCGCAATAAAGAGAGTGTATAAGACTGCTTACGTTTTGTCTTCGCCAATCAGGTAGGTCTAACGGAACACTCGCGGTCTGCTTATAGGCATCGTATGATGCTTTGTCGAACTCTGCTTCATCTGTGGGATAAAAATAGTCATCGAGATGAATGCCGTCGATTTGATAGTTTTCTATAATCTCTCTGACACCCGTAAGTATCAATTTTTTTACATCCTTTTCGGCAGGATTCAAATATATTCCGTTCTCTGTGAAAAGCACATTTTTATCATTATCCGCTAAATCATCTGTGCACCACACCCGCGCCGGACTGTTTTCGGGCAGGGTATTTATATCGTTTGATGCAGTTGATACTCTGTACGGATTTATCCATGCGTGTATTTTAACAGAATAATTATGAGATACCGCCACCATATATTTAAGCGCATCCCCATCATACCCCGATGCATAACTGCTTTTTGGAAAAAACTCGCTTTCGTATAACGAGTCACAAAAGGGGCGAATATGTACAAACAAATTGTTAATGCCAAAATCTTTACACTTTTTTATAAGTTCTTCGAAAGCTTTTTCAAAACCTATATCACTACTGAACAAGCCTTCCATTTCGCTATAAGTAACCCACACGCCTATTAATTCTTCGGGTGTTTCTAAGATGTTCTCATTTGGGGTTACCGCGCCGTTACTCTCGGTTTTGCAACCCGTGAGAAAAAATATAACAATAAGCAAAACTGCAAATACTTTTTTCATATTGCCCCCTGTTTGTTAAAATGTTTCTTTATAAAAACATACGATACTGTCTAATTTGAAGTTACCGGTGGCGCTGATTTTTATTGATATGCCGCGGCTTCTGATTAACGGTAAAATTCTATGTGCCGTTATCTCGTGCGGCGGATTATATTTAATATTTATGAAAGAGTTTTTAAGGGTATCACCTGTTTCGCTCAGAAACGACACCGAAACAAAATTACTTGCAAAAATAGTGAAATACGACCTGGTGAACAGTTTTTTGAGATAAAAGCAATCCCCAAACGCCACCTTTGTAGTAAGGGAACTGTTAATTATACTTTTGTCAACATTCACTTCTCCGCCTTTTAGTGTGAGAATTTCATCGACCCCATCTTCACCCGATAAATCGCCGCTGTAAAAATTAATATTATCCATTTGGGCAATAAAATTTATTGCATAATTACCGGGATATATATATTTTATATTTATGTTTTCGGGCAGCGTCCATTTAAACCACGAAGCCGCTGTAACAAACTCTCGGTTGCTTTGCAAAAGCGCACCCGACAAATCAAGAACATATGCTTTGTTCTTTAAAATTAAATAGTATTTTTTACCGAGATAACACGCCGCCGCCTGTTCAAAATTTTCCTTGGCGAGTAGACTGTCAATAGCCCTTGCCATATCATATACCGCCACCGCCCCGTAATCGCTTAAAGCATTCAGCGTATATACCTTTTTGTCTTTATTTGCCCATACAAGTCTGTTTTCGCAAAGTGCTACCGTATGCGGTAAATCACAACCTATACCCGAGTGCAAATGGGTTACAGAAAATTTATCCCCGGAATAATCCGCACAATAAATCTCGTTTTCTTTAAACATTACCAACGCTTTGTTCTGTTTTGCCATAGCGGTAATTTTTCTGGTTGGCTCACCAACAAAAAAATAGTTGTCTTCGGGAAAATAAAAAGGATTATTGTCCCCACTTACACATATCATTGATGGATTCCAAATATTGCCTGTAACGCAAAGATGTGTTCCTGCATTTTTTGAAGAGAACCAAACCGCCTTATCCATATACATAATTCTTTTATAGTTTTGCATATTTCTGATACCCAAAGTCACTACGATATTGTTATTAAGGTCAACCGCTCCCGGCGGCACCATATTATTAAATTTTAAACATCCTGTAGTAAGGTCGAAAGACAGACTTGTTTTGTAATCGGTATATTGTACAAAATCCGAACTTGTCTGCCCATTCTCCATCACCCACTCGAGTGTTTGTCCGCTCGGCAACAAAAGTTCACATTTCAGATAACTAAAATATTCTTTTTTAATTTTGTTTATCGGCATTAGAAATTGATTGGATACTCCGTCGGCTGTAAAGCTGCACCTGAAATAAGGCGATAACATATTAAGCGGCTCTTTAAAAGTGGGACTTGGCACATCCATATCCGACTGAGCGTACATTAATCCCCTGCCGTTTATATAATAATCGGGTATGTACATTTCGGTTTCAGGGATGGATATCCACCTTTTAAGGTC
>JAZNUZ010000085.1:0-1788 GCA_045592605.1 Acutalibacteraceae bacterium | reverse complement strand
TTTTTAACCGAATTATGAATTTTTCGCATATACATAACTCCCACTCTTACTAAAACTATATCATAAAGATAGAAGGTTATATTTGCAAGTATCATAAACACGGCAATACCAAGTACTCCGTATCCGCCCATATCAAGCGGTATACCGAGCAGTTTTACAGTGATTAATAGCACACTGACAACCGCCGCATTAAACACTAAAAACTTGATTATATATTGTATAATTCGGTTACTGATTTTTTCAATATAAGCCTTTAAAACAGGATAATACCCAAATAATAATATATACATAAGTTTGGCTTCTGTTTCTGCGAAAATCAGCACCAAAACCGAAGTCACAAAATATGTAAGCCACGGCCATTTACCGCCAATTTCAATAAGCACAATAAGTCCCATAATTCCCGATAATGCGGGTACTGCATAGGTAAAATACGGGAAATACGCCAACAACATAAGCGCAGTAGACAGTGCCGACATAAGCGCACAAAAGGTTATTTTTGAAGTGTTTTTCATAAAATTCACCTAAGCAACCGCGAATAAACCGAACTTGATTTTAAGGTGTAGTTTTTCGCCTTGCATTGTTAAAATACTCGTTATTCCTTAACAACAAGGAATTAAATCTCCGCCCATCATCTCGCAACAACAGTCCATACAACAAAGAGTGGTGCACGGGTCAGAAGTGCAACAGGCACCTCCCATATTATTAGGTGTTGAGTAAGGGTTACCGTATCCCCTATTTTGCCGTTGCATACGGTTAAATGCTTCGCGATACTCGGCATTACCCGGGTCCATACGACAAGCATTTGAAAAACTGGTATATGCGCCTTCGAACCAACCGCGGCGGTAAAGCACCGAGCCATTAAGAAAATACCATTCTGCATTACGCGCGGCAACAGGTACGCCGTCGAGTAATTCCTGCGCTTCTTCGAGTCTGTTCTGCGTAATCAGTGCGCGAATATCGGCAAACTGTGAGTCGGCAGCACCGCTCGAATAAGATTTGCCCGAACTTCCGCTTTTGCGACGGGCAACAATCTCATCATATGCTTCGTTTATTTCCTTCATTTTTTCTGCCGCTAAATCCGATAATGGATTATCTGTATAGTTATCGGGATGATATTTACGCGCGAGTTCCCGATAAGCCTTTTTTATTTCATCATCGGTAGCGTTTGGAGATACCCCCAACACTGCATATGGGTCCATCATATTTCTAACTCCTTTTTCATTGTATCTTCAAGTCCTAAATATATTATATTACCTAAAATATTTTTAAATTTGCAGATATTAAGCAATTCGAAAGCCTTAATCATTTCTTCGATGCACAAATTCAACTGAACTGTGGCGTATTGCTTATAATCTTCCTTTTCTTTAAGTGGATTAAAATTGCCCTTTTTAATATCTTTCGGCAAATCTATTGCGGCATCAAGAATATATATAAATCTGCCCATACAATACCCAAGCCGCCTGAGTGCTCGTTTATCAAATTCATTTTCACTGCACATTCCAAAAACTTCCCCAAGCATTATAGCCGTAGGGTCTGCTGCGACATCTATATTAGCATCAGAGTCTCCCGCCTTTTTCTGATTTTCAAAATATTCTCTGAAAATTTCGGCTAAATCTTTATTCTTCCTTTCTGCCTTTTTGAACGCAGTAGAAAACATCGGTTTTAAAAAGAGATATTTTAATTTTTCAATCCCCTTTTCATCATTTATATTGTCACACAACTTATAATATAACAAAATTACTGCCGCCGCCGAAGAAAATGTTAGTTCATCATCTGCATTTTTACAGT
>JAZNUZ010000084.1:0-4919 GCA_045592605.1 Acutalibacteraceae bacterium | reverse complement strand
AGTCCCCAGGTACCGAAACTTGTAAGCATTATATTTACACATAAAAACTTAAAAGAAGAGCCACCGAAAATACTTGTGAGTTGAGCTCCGTCTACTGCATGCGGGTCGCCTGGTAGTGATTTGAAATTTTCAAGACCATCTATAAGTCCCGAAATACCGCCGACATCCCCGTGGTAAACGACAGCGAAGACAAGGCAGATAACACCAACTATCATAATAATACCTTGCAAAAGGTTTGTGTAAGCGGTTGCTACATATCCACCTACAACAAGATAAATGGCCGTAAGACAGGCAATAAGAAGCATCCATACCCACGTTTCAACCGTTGGGAAAACTGCGCTGAAAAGAGAGCCGAGACCCTTGTAAACTGCCGCAGAGTAGGGAACAAGAAAAATAAATATAACAACAGCGGACAGAATTTTCATTTCGCGGGAGTCATATCTTTTCTGGAAATATTCAGGCATAGTTTTTGCATCAAGCTCTTTGGTGATTTTTCTTGTGCGGTCGGCAAACAAAATCCAGGAAAGCAGACATCCTAAAACGGCGTTACCCACACCAATCCATATACTGCCGATACCGATATTCCAACCATGTTGTCCTGCATAGCCCACAAACACTACGGCCGAAAAATAAGTTGTGCCGTAAGCAAATGCGGTAGCCCATGCGCCAATATTCCTGCCACCAATGAGAAAACCGTCAAGACTCTTGGATTTTCCGTAACTTACAATACCGATAAGTACCGTAGATAATATGTATACACCTAACGCAATAATTGTATATAACTGTGCTTTTTCCATAAATATGCCCCCAGTGAAAGTAGAAATAACGGTAGGTTTTTTATGGTAAAAAAATACGCCCACCGTATTCCGATTTTGAATACAGAGGACGAGAATTTCCCGTGGTACCACCTCAATTTACCGCCTTTTCACAAAAACGGCCTTCCGAAGTGTCAAACAACACTCCTGTTCTGTTACGGGAACTCCCGTTGCAGCCTACTTAAAAAACTGTTCGGTGCACTGCTCGCAAGATGTATTCGGTATGAATTTTGTTATTGTCTTACACCAACCGACAACTCTCTTTAAACTCAGGTTCATGCCTACTTCTTCTTGTTCAAACGCATTTAATACACATATTTTAACTCTTTAATTTACTAAAGTCAAGAAAAATTTAAGTAGAAAAAAATAAAATTTTGTGGTATAATCGTTTAGAATAATGAGCGGAGATGTTTTAAATGATAAGAAAAGCTTTGGTAAAAGATATAGAAAAAATAAGCAATTTACTCTCGCAAGTTGATTTGGTACATCATAATGGCAGACCCGATATATTTAAAATAGGAAAGAAATACGATGAAAATCAATTAAAGGAAATACTAAAAGATGAAAATAGACCTGTTTTAGTATCGGTTAATGAAAACGATATAGTGCAAGGTTATTGCTTTTGTATATATCAGCAGCATATCGATAATTCGGTTTTAACAGACATAAAAACCCTTTATATTGATGACCTTTGTGTTGATTCTGCTCTTCGTGGCAAACATATAGGAAAAGAATTATATACTGCCGCAGTAGAATTAGCAAAAAATACCGGTTGTTATAATGTTACACTTAATGTGTGGAGTTGTAATGAGTCGGCACTTAAGTTCTATGAGTCTTGCGGACTGAAACCGCAAAAAATCGGTATGGAATTTATTTTGTAAGAAAGGATGACCTATGGTCTTCCTTTTTTGTTTATACCGAATGTATTGGTTACAGGGTCTTCAAATAAAGGTATTTGCGGTGGGCGAAATGTAAATATAATAAAAATTAAGCTAATGAGAGCTAATATTATCTTTGAAACAATCGGGGAAAGGGGACAAATAAAGCCACCGCTTATTATTTTTGTTTCAAGATAAAAGGTGAGTGCGGCAGAGATAAAGAAAATCAGTATATTAAACCAGTCGGCCGAAGCACCAAAAACACCTGTGTATGTGTAGTAAAGTATTGGAATGGCAACAAGTCCCACCAAAATACCAAATAGTTTTGCACACCAAAAATTCTCAAAATAGTTACCCAAATAAATACTTTCAATCACCGCAAAAATAACCGATGGGAAGAATAATAATTTCATATGCTCCCAAATGGACTCGTTGATGGCAGAGAATAATCCGACCAGAGTGTTACCGCCGGTCCAGTCGTAGAGAAAATGCAGTATTGTGCCCAGAATAGCTACAATAAAAAAACCGAAAAACTGCCATAAATATAACGATTTTCTCATAATAAACCCCCGCATATATTATTTACAAATAATTATATTGGGAAAGGCGTGATTTATTCGCAAATTTCATATATTTAAAATTATTTTTGACGGCCGAGTATTATTATGGTATATTTATTACAATGTAAAATTTTTTAGGGAGATAACTATGGAATTTGATAAATTAATTTTTGAAAGATATTCAGTAAGAAAATTCAAGCAGCAGCATCTACAACAAGAAATTATTGATAAGATTCTTGAAGCGGGTCATATGGCGCCTACAGGGTGCAATTACCAACCGCAAAGAATATTGGTACTTAATACCGACCAATCAATAGAAAAACTGCGCGGATGTACAAAATGTCATTTTGACGCTCCAACGGCAATGCTTGTTTGCCATAATAAAGACGAAAGTTGGAAGAGAGTGTATGACGGAGCTTTATCATCATCCGTAGATGCAGCAATAGTAGCTACCCATATGATACTCGCCGCACATAATGTAGGAGTTGGTTGTTGCTGGGTTATGCATTTTAATCCGTCTGCTATGCGCGAAGCCTTTAATATTCCGAAAAATATCGAGCCTATAGCTCTGCTTGTTATGGGATATCCGTCACAGGATGCTGAGCCGCATGAGTTCCATTTCAAATCTCGCCCTATGGAAGAAACAGTGTTTTACGATAGCTTTTAATATGGTGGAAAAAACATAAAGCATATGGTATAATAAAATCATATAAAAAATAAAGAGATGATTGACAGAATGAAACAAAAGCTGAATAGGGAGATAACCGAAATAAAGATTCTGCTGAAATCCATACCCGCAACGGTTGTAACGTTATTTGTTGTCAGCATTGTTTGTATGAATCTTCTTGCAAACAAGACACTGCTGCAGCTTGATTGGATTGCGCTTGATGGCGGTATTCTGATATCGTGGTTATCATTTATGTGTATGGATATCATTACGAAGCATTTTGGCCCGAAAGCCTCCAACAGCATCACCATTCTTGCGGTGATGATAAATCTACTAACCTGCTTAATATTCTTTGTTGCAAGTCTGATACCTTCAAATGCGGGGGATTACAGTACTTTTGACGGTATTTTTGGCGGAACATGGTTTATTTTGCTCGGAAGTACGGTAGCTTTTCTGTGCTCGGCAGTGATAAACAATACAATGAACTGGATGATTGGCAATTCTTTTCGAAAAAATCCTGATGGCAAACTTGCTTTTGCAATGAGAACATACATATCAACGTTTATAGGTCAGTTTTTTGACAACTTCATTTTCTCTGTAATTGTCTTTGTGGTTTTTTCACCAATCTTTTGGGATGGTTTTCATTGGACGTTGCTTCAGTGTATGATGTGCGCGTTGACAGGCGCTGTTGCCGAGTTAATTATGGAGATTGTTTTCTCACCAATAGGGTACCGCATAACACAAAAGTGGCAGACTGAGTCTGTGGGAAAAAAATATTTGGACTACATAAAGAAGGTAAATTAAAATGAAGGTTATTATAACAGGAACTGCACAGGGTATAGGTAAAGCGATTGCAGAATTGTTTTTAAGAGAAGGTCATACCGTTATCGGTATTGATAGACAGAGTAAAACCATCGAACATTCAGCATATACCCACTATAAATGTGATGTACGGGATAAGGATAACCTTCCTGAAATTGATGATGCCGAAGTTCTGATAAACAATGCGGGTACCCAAAACGAACAAGATATCGATATCAATTTAAAGGCGCTAATACATATAACGGAAAAGTATGCCTTCCAGTCCAAAATCAAATCGGTGTTGAATATCGGTTCAGCCAGTGGGCATACCGGCGCTGAGTTCCCCGAATACTGCGCCAGCAAGGGCGGTGTTTTGGCATACACTAAGAATGTAGCACTGCGTGTAGCACAGTTTGGCGCCACCTGTAATAGTTTAGACCCCGGCGGTGTTCTCACTTCTCTTAACGAGTGTGTGATAAACGATTCTGAACTGTGGGCGCAGATTATGGAAGAGACACCGCTAAAGAAATGGGCGACTCCCGAAGAAATTGCACAGTGGGCATATTTTCTGACGGTTACCAATACATTCTGCACAGGTCAGAATATTGTGGTAGACGGTGGAGAGTCTGTTAACTACCATTTTATTTGGAAATCCTAAAATATAGCATAAGAAAACCCGTGCTTTCAGTGGATAGCACGGGTTTTGTTTAGTGAAGTGTGAAAAGTTAAAAAGTGAAATCCTCATTCTTATGAATGAGGATTTTTGGTCGAGGTGACAGGACTTGAACCTGCGGCCTCTGCGTCCCGAACGCAGCGCTCTACCAAACTGAGCCACACCTCGTAATATTGTGTATATTTAATTTTTTATTTTCAAAGAGAAAGTGGTGAGCGCTGTAAACTGAGCCACACCTCGTAATTATTAATTAAAATAAAACAAAAACTATTGATTTTTGCGACCTATTAATTATATTAAAAAGTTTTGCAAAAGTCAATAGTTTTTTATTTGTTATTTTTTCTTTTTGTACCTTGAAAAGTTTTTCGGTTTTGCCTTTTGACTTATACGGTTGTCGCTTACCAGACAATTAGGCTTGTTGCCTATAAGGTCATATCTTTTGGCTGTTTTCAGAGCCGACAACACAAGTTCTTTATTTTCGGGTAGATAATACTGAAGCAGTGCTCTCTGTTGTGCCTTTTCACG
>JAZNUZ010000083.1:0-2642 GCA_045592605.1 Acutalibacteraceae bacterium | reverse complement strand
GGATTTGATACCTTAAGCACCATTTTGCCATCCGAAACTTCAATGTCGGCTTTGTCACCGATTATGTCAGTTACAGTATTTGCCGCCATATATGCCGCCGACGATATCGCCGAGCAGACCAGTCGACCTTTTTCATCATCACAGTTCAAAGTACTGTGACCGTTGATGGAAAAACCATTCAGGATATCTCCATCATAAAAAAACCTTACCGAAGTCATGATTAAGCGATTTCGTTAATCTGTACTTTGGTGTAGGGCTGTCTGTGACCCAATTTGCGAGCGCTGCCTTTTTTAGGTTTGTAGGTGAAAACTGTGATTTTCTTACCCTTACCGTTCTTAACAACGGTACCCTTAACAACAGCATCTTTCACATAAGGTTTACCAACCTTAAGGGTTCTGTCCTTTACAGCAACAACCTTATCGAAGATAACCTCTTCATTTTCCTGTGCTTCAAGCTTTTCAACGTAAATTACGCTACCGGGTTCTACACGGTACTGCTTTCCGCCTGTTTCAATAATTGCGTACATCTTTCTGGCACCTGCCTTAATTCAAGTCTCGCTACCTTGGGCGTGCAAATAACTGCAACTTTAATAAGCCCACAATATGCGGCTTTACCATTCTACCACTCTGAAAACAATTTGTCAAGCAAAAATTTCTCGTTTCTTAAATATTGGTTAATTCCCAATAATACCTACGCGCAGATGGCGGAAAATCAGAGAGTACACCATATTCGGGGTCATAAAAGCTTCCGTTTATATACAGTGACCAATGCCAACATTTAGGGGTTTCTAAACTTAATAATGCATACTGTGGTAACTGTTCTTTGCCACTTACCGCTATTCTGCTTTTCCCTACCGATACACCCAAAATTTCAAACACCTTTTTCATCTGCTTTAAATCGGTTTCAGCGAGAGTTCCGCAAAGTTCTACTACCTTTTTTATCTCGGTATCGGTCGCCATAGCAATCACCGCCTGACCGCAAGACAGCGGTGTCGGCTCAAAAATATGGGTTGGGTTATGGCTTAACGGCATATTATTCTACCGTAACTATATCGATGCTGTCAATTACGACATCGTAAACAGGTTTATCACCCATACCAACTTTAGTGGTCGCAATTTTATCAACGGTATCCATTCCATCGGTTACCTGACCGAAAACTGTATGTTTAAAATCAAGCCAGGGTGTGCCGCCTAATTTTTTATAATCTTCTATCGTTTCGGTCGGGAACCCTGCCATTTCGCCCAATTCTTCCATCTGCTCGAGCATATTCTCGGGACAAACATTTGCTTGTACAATAAAGAACTGGCTACCGTTAGTATTAGGTCCTGCATTGGCCATACAAAGCGCACCGCGGATATTGTGAAGTTCGCGACAGAATTCATCGCCGAAAGAATGTCCCCAGATGGACTCACCGCCAATACCCGTGCCTGTGGGGTCGCCGCCCTGAATCATAAAATCATTTATAACGCGGTGAAAAATAATTCCGTTATAGTAATTATTCTTTGCATGTGTCACAAAATTCTCTACTGTTTTCGGTGCATATTCGGGAAACAACTTAATTTTTATATCTCCCATATTTGTGTGCATAACCGCCAAGGTATCTCCTTTTATTGCGGGTGCGGTCTGAATACTCATAAAAAACTTCCCTTTCTTTTTCGTTTTTTATATTTTAACATCTAAAAACAACTTTTACAACTAAAATTTAATACTTGTAAAATCGCAACACTTATGATAGAATATATTGTATACTAAACATTTAAGGAGTACAACTGCTATGAAATGCCCTTATTGCGGTACCGAAGACAGCAAAGTAATTGACTCGCGCCCAACAGATGAAGGTGAGCGTATACGACGTCGCAGAGAATGTCTTAACTGCGCAAAACGTTTCACTACATACGAAATAATTGAAAGCTTACCCATTATTGTCATAAAGAAAGACAAGTCGCGTGAAACATTTGACAGAAACAAGTTATTAAATGGCGTTTTACGTGCTTGTGACAAGAGACAGATTTCTATCAACACACTTGACAGTATGATTGATGAAATTGAAGCCACAATTCAGAACTCGCTCGACCGCGAAGTAACAAGCGTTAAAATCGGTGAACTTGTTATGGAAAAACTCAAGGATATTGATGAAGTTGCCTATGTTCGCTTTGCTTCGGTTTACCGCCAGTTCAAAGACATAACAACATTTATGGATGAGCTTAACAAACTTATTAATAAATAACTAAAAAGCAGGGTTTTCCCTGCTTTTATTTTATATTCTAATCACAATCTTTTTCTTGTATTTTTGCCTATACAATGATATAATTTAATGTAATTATACAAATGGGGTGGAAAAATTGACACAGAATGAAAAAATGGCAGAACTTTTATTGCCGGATATTAAAAACACACCTGAATATTATGAAAATATGTACCCTGCCCGTCAGTTACCCGACGGCGCACGTGTAACACGTGTTGCACCTTCGCCCACGGGTTATTTGCATCTCGGTACTCTTTTTGCCGCGCTTGTAAACCGAATTACCGCAACCTCCACAGGCGGTATTTTCTTCACAAGAATTGAAGACACCGACAAAAAGAGAGAGATTGATGGCGGTATTGAAGACATTATAGACGGTCTCAACCGTTTTGGTATTACG
>JAZNUZ010000082.1:0-7225 GCA_045592605.1 Acutalibacteraceae bacterium | reverse complement strand
TTTTATTCGCCCGAAACTGCCGAAGGCAATAACACTTGTCGCAAGACAAATATCACTGCAAAGCAATATAACTCGCCTTTGGCGAATAAAACTGCGAGACTTCCCTGAGAGAAGTCTCGCAATCCGTCCTTTTAATTTTTTTCAAACTTTCCGTAAAGCTTTAATGCCTTGTTTATAAAATCTTCGGTAACACCGAAATATTCTGCAAGTGAATAAACATCCCAGCAACCGCGATCGATGGCTTTTTCTAATTCCTTTTCGGGAATTAACACGTTTATAGCCCACTTATCAGCGCGGTTTTCGTGTTTTTGGCGTATATCAAGCGCAGAATAAAGGTTATAAAAACTGCCCGTATTGCAGTGACCGAGTTCGTGTGCTAAACACACGCGCTCCGCCGCAGAGCCTATAAACATAGGGTCGAGCGCTATAAAGCATTTATCCCCCATCTGCATACACAAAGCGCGGTTTTCGGGCAGTGGGAAATAATCAAGTGTTATATCCTGTTCATCTGCTATTTTATATAGGTTTTCTGTTTTCATTTTCCCTATCCCTTATATACTGTGCATATCTTTTTACTTCGTTCCACATCTCATCCGTAACATTAACGCCGCCGCCGAAAAGCGCAACCTTAAGGTTATTTTCATCGGGTTGTTCGCCACTTAAAAGATATTCAACACTCACCCCAAAGAATTCCGAGATTTTTGAAAGCGTTAAAGCCGACAGACTTTTTATTCTGCCCATCTTATAATCTGAAAGAGAAGCGCGCGGTATACTGCACTGCTTACAAAGGTCGGTGACAGTAATCCCTTCTTTTCGACATAATTCAGCAATTCTCTCATAAGTTTGCGTCATTTTTTTAACCCCTTTTTGTTCATTTATACGAATTACTAAAAATCGTAATCAAACCGTTGACAATTACTGAATTCGGAAATATAATAGAATTATGGTTACTTAATTCAGTAATTTTCCTCTCTGCAAGAAATTATATTACAAAATTAAGTAATTGTCAAGTAAATTTAAAAGGAGCAAAAAAGGTGTACTGTTGTCAGGACTGTGGAAAAGATTTCAGAAAATATAAGGTGATAACCGAAAAACACAATTTAACGGCAATGCCGTATGAAGAGATAAATGTTTGTCCGTTCTGTTTTAGCACAAACATTAAGAAAAAGCAGGTAAATTACTGCAAATGTTGCGGTGCGCGTATGTATAAGGCGGGTGACTACTGTAACAACACCTGCCGCCGCCGCGGAGAATTGCTCTGGGAAAGGGAACGCAGAAAAAGAGAAGCGTGGTTAGAGCATCCGTTATACGCGGCGCTTAAGGAAGTTGAGCAATATAACAAGGAACACGGTACGAATTTATCGTACGGACAGTATTTCGCGCAGAAAAAGGTGTAAAAATGAACATAGAACATAAAAAGGAGCATCTCCAGCTTTACTTAATTCAGCAGATAAAAATCCGTAGACTGCGTGAGCAGATAAAGTCAAATCCGAGAGCGGTTTTCCGCTACAGAAGAAAAATCCGACAAGCAGAACAGTTGCGCCGCAAAATAGAAGCAAAAATAGATGCGGTCGATGGCGGTGTGCTTAGCGAAATTTTATCCCAGATATTTTTGTGCGGCCGCTCGATAGAAGAAACGGCAATGATACTTAACTACAGTAAACGGCATACCGAAAGATTGTATATTAAAGCAATGGAAAAAATTAATATAAAATAAACCTATTTACTTTTTTATAAAAAGGATTATAATATTTATAGAACATTTGTTTGAAAGGATGGGACCGATGGAGCGGGTTATACTTCACTGTGATTTGAATAATTTCTTCGCATCGGTATCTCTTTTATATAATCAGACATTAGTAAACAGGCCTGTTGCGGTTTGCGGAAGCGTAGAAAAGCGGCATGG
This sequence comes from Acutalibacteraceae bacterium, assembly GCA_045592605.1. Taxonomy (GTDB): domain Bacteria; phylum Bacillota; class Clostridia; order Oscillospirales; family Acutalibacteraceae; genus SIG565. Next base: position 5,319 of record JAZNUZ010000082.1, on the reverse strand, counting down.
TATAGTTCTGGCAAAAAACGAGATTGCTAAAAGCTACGGCGTTAAAACGGCCGAAGCAATATGGGAAGCCGAGCGTAAATGCCCGGAGCTGATAATCTTGCCGCCGAATTACGAAAAATACGAAGAGTTTTCTAAAAAAGCGCAAGAAATTTATTCGAGATACACCGATATGATTGAGCCATTCGGAATAGATGAGTGTTGGCTTGATGTTACGGGAAGCACGATGCTTTTCGGCTCGGGCGAAGAAATTGCGCATAAAATCCGCCGCGACATAAAGCGAGAACTCGGTATAACTATATCTGTAGGGGTGAGTTTTAACAAAGTATTTGCAAAGCTTGGCAGTGATATGAAAAAGCCCGATGCCGTAACGGTAATTTCCCGCGATAATTTCAAAGAAAAAGTATGGCCTTTACCTGTAGAAAATCTGCTTTTTGTAGGTAAAAAGACCGTTAAAAAATTGAATTCTCTCGGTGCATTTACCGTTAAGGATGTAACCGAAATGAGTGATGAAACCCTTAAATATATGTTTGGTAAAAACGGGTTGCAACTTAAAATGTACGCCTACGGGGAAGATACTTCCCCTGTCACGCCGTTCGAAAAAAGAGAAAAACCGAAAAGTGTCGGCCGAAGCGTTACCGGAAGTGAAGATTTTAGCGATAATGAATCGGTGTGGCAGACCTTTATAACCTTGGCCGAAGATATTTCTAAGAATTTAAGGCGGTATGGTCTGTATGCAGGGGGAATTCAGGTGCATACACGAAACAGCGAACTTAAAGTAAGGGAATTCTCTCACGCGCTCACAACACCTACCGATATAAGCATTGTGATTGCCGAAGAAGGCATGAAGCTTTTTAAGGAGAATTACTATTGGGATTTACCGCTAAGGAGTGTAGGACTCAGAGCCATAAATCTGCGGCAGGATGTAACGGCGGTGCAGCAAGATTTATTCAGTAATACCGAAGATTTGGAAAAATTAGAAAAAATAGAAGACAGTATACATTCAATACGTAAAAAATATGGGGATACAAGCATTAAAAGGGGAAGAAATATAAATCATTGATTATTCTCTGCTTTTGAGTTTTGCACAACTACCGGAACCCATCTCACCCTTCTATGCGGCAACACTGCAAATTTAAAAATCAACTACCAATAAAGTTTGTTTCTAAATCAATTCCACAAAATAAACAGAACCCGATTTCATAAGAAATCGGGTTCTGTTTTACCTATCCCATTTATCGCAAAGTGCAATTATCTGGTCTGTAAATTTTGCAATATCTTTATTTGCGCACTGGCGGTAGCGATCGATAATAGACACAAGTCTTCTGCCTGCCGCAAATAATCTCTTGAACGCTGATGATTCGGCGAATCTGCCGTCCTTACTCTGCCGTTTTTCAATTCTCTTCTTATTGCCTACTTCAAGGCATACACCCGAAATCAAGTCATACTCTGCACCGCTGTAGGGCGCTACTGCGTGGACCGATAACTGCTTTTCCACCAATTCAGCAAACTCATCGCATACCGTATCACTTCCGTGATTTACAAATACGGTTTTAGGCTTTTTCTCAAAGCCGCCAAGCCAATTAATCAGCATATCTCTATCAGCGTGTCCGCTGATTCCTGCCAACTGTTCTATATTTGCATTAACCTGAATGCTTTCACCAAACAGCTTTACAGTTTTGGCACCTTCAATTATAATTCTTCCGAGCGTTGCTTCCGACTGATAGCCGACAAAAAGAATGGTACATTCTGAGCGCCACAAATTATGCTTTAAGTGGTGCCTTATCCTACCCGCTTCGCACATTCCCGAAGCCGAAATTATAATTTTAGGTGTCTTATCAAGGTTAATTTTAACCGAATCATCACTTGTAACCGACAAATTAAGGTTGCTAAACTTTATGGGGTTGATTCCGTTTTCAAGTAACTTCAGCGTTTCTTCATCAAAATAATCGGTTAAATCGCTACTGTAAATTTCGGTAGCTTCAACAGCTAAAGGACTGTCTACATATACAGGAAAATCTCCGTGTCCTATAACCAGATTCTTTTCCTTTATAATTCTTAAAAGGTACAAAAGCTCCTGTGTTCTGCCGATTGCAAAAGACGGAATTACAACATTGCCGCCTTTATCGAATGTACTTTGTATAATTCTTGTTAACTGTGATACATAATCGGGACGCTCACCGTGAATACGATTTCCGTAGGTTGACTCAATTACAACATAATCTGCCGCTTTCGGTTGACCTACATCGCGTATAAGCGGACGCGTATGGTTGCCAAGGTCACCCGAAAAGACTATCGTTTCAGTTTGTCCGCCTTCGGTTGCCCGAAGTGTAATACTTGCAGAACCTAATAAATGACCTGCATCCGTAAAGGAAATTTTAATGCCTTTACTGATTTCATATTCCTTATCATAATCACACGCCGTAAACTGTTTCAAGGTTTTCTGAACATCTTCTGTCGTATAAAGCGGAACATATTCTTCACCGCCCGAACGCTTGGCTTTGCGATTGCGCCATTTACTTTCAAATTCCTGTATATGCGCCGAGTCAAGCAACATAATACGACACAGTTTTTCGGTTGCCAGAGTTGTAAAAATGCGACCCTTGAAACCCGCAGCTGTCAATGCAGGAATTTTGCCCGAATGGTCTATATGGGCATGTGTGAGCAATATATAATCTATTTCGGACGGTAAAACAGGTATTTCGGAATTTTCATAAATATCAGGTCCCTGTTGCATACCGCAATCAATCATTATTGTCTTTCCGGCAGCGGTAATTACGGTGCAAGAGCCCGTAACTTCATGCGCAGCTCCCAAAAAAGTTATTTTCATTTAGACGCCCCCTTTATATTTATTATACAGTATTTTCTATGAAAACAAAAGGGGAATTTATGTAAAAATAAAATGGGTTCGATGTAATACCGAACCCATTAATATTATTTATAGTATATAAAACGGTCTTCGCCCGCACCAATACGGGTTAATTTAATATCTCCGTTCGGGCAGATTGTAACAACTTCAAGACACTGTTCCGTTATGGTGTCTTTGTACATCTTATAGGCATCTTCCCTGAAAATATTTCTGTAACTATCGGGCTGCACAACATTAACTATAACCGCTGTTTCATTAAGCTTTTCACCAGGGATATAGGGTGTTGATACAAAATTACCGTTTTCATCATAGTCAGCTTTAGCCTGAACATCCACGTGGGTATCCCCCGCAATTACAACAACATTGCTTTTTGTCTTACGGGATGTAAAGTCATATTCGTGCGGTCCCTTAGCATAGAATTTTGCCAACTTTTCATAATGCGGACAGGGGTTTTCAACCGTTACCTTTGAGCAGGTTTTAAATCCCGAGAGTATTTTACACATTCCGAGCGGACCTTTCCAGATATTTGTTTGTCCGCAATAACCCGTAAGCGCATGACCTGATACAACTACATCATAGTCTTCGGGGGTGGAAAGCAAGGTTTCATACAACCAGTCATACTGCATAATAAGGTCTTCATTGTTGTACACATCAAAATACTTTGTAACCGGGCCGTTGCGACCGAATTCAAGCTGATTCCCTGTTTCAACAATTATATATCTTATCTTATTTTGTGTATCATCAATATAATAATGCAGTCTTGAAAATGCAAGAATTTCTTCTCGTTCTTCATCGGTGCAGTCAAGATACTTTATTTTTTCGCTTATATCTTCACATACGCGCTCATCATTATGTGAGAAAAGCACCTTTTCCATTTCTACATAGGGAATACGGTGTTCTTCTACCAATTCTTCGGGCGAGGTTGCTGTATTAAGGTCGTGATTACCGAAAACCATAAGTAAATCTTTACCCGCAATATCGGTCAAACGATTTATATACTTTTTAAGTTCCTGCACAGCTAAATAGCGGTTCGCTTCGCGGCCGAGTATATCGCCGCCCATAACGACCCATTTAGCATTTGTAAGTTCGCGGATATAACCAATAAGCGCGGGAGACTGCTCGGCATTTCCATCGCGGTTATGTGTATCGGTTATGAAAATAAAGCTTTTACCTTCAGGAATAGACTTGATTTTAGCGGTCAGATATTCTTCCGCCTCTTCAAAGCTCTGCGGATTTTCAGGTGTAGCAAACCAATAATCCCCCAGTTGTTTTCTATAAAAATAAGCGTCCATAATAAAACTCCTTACCTTTTTATACGGTAATTTTAATGTTTAAATGGAGAAATGTCAAGAAAAAGTAGTATATCTATAAAAAATATGTTATAATGTTTTCATGGTAAATATACAGTTAAAAAGGAACTTACTATGGAACACAAAAACGAAACACTTGAACAGCAACGACGCGCCAGAAAAGAATTCTTAGAACTAAAAAAAATGCAACAAGGTGAAATTACCCCTGAACCCATATCGGTAGCGGCGCCGCCGATGACCTTTAGGCAAAAATTAACGAACTTCTGGTTTCACTACAAGGTTCATACTTTTTTTGCCATTTTTATATGCATCGTACTCGCCATTGGTATTTCACAATGCTCACAGAAAGAAAAATACGATTCTCGCGTTGTTTTTTATACCGATAAGGTATTTGCCGATGAACAACTTGTTGTTTTAAAGGACTATCTTACCCCCTACTTTACCGATATTGATGGTAACGGCACGGTAAACATACAGATAATAAACTGCTCATACGGCACTGATGGCTCGTTTGATATGAATTATGCGGGTTCACTCGCCACCAAACTACAGGCCATAATTGCGAGTGAAGGCGATGTGCAATTATTTATCGTGAATCCCGCAAGACTACAGCAACTAAACTCAATATCCGACACCCTGCCATCATTTTTTGTGGAAACGGTTCCTTTCCCGCAAGAAATTTACAGTTTGGCGAGTGAACAGGATGTAACTCTCCCTGATGGGTTAATGCTTGGCAGACGTATAGTTGAAGGTACGCTTATCGAAGATATTAAAGATATTGATAAGCACATAAGCGAAGCCGAAGCGATAATGCAAAAATTCGGAAAATAAAAAAACGCACCCTACGGGGTGCGTTTTTTTATGTGAGTTAATCTATAAGCCGAGTTCTGTCGTGAACGACTATCTATCTCGACGCCGAATCGCTTCGGCGCTCCAGCCACTTTTCAGGGCACACCGGACAAGTGTATCGCCCTTTTTAGTGTTGCTTCGGATAGGGTTTACAGGGTCACTCGGTCTCCCGAGCAACCGGTGAGCTCTTACCTCGCCTTTCCACCCTTACCTACAGGCACTGCAAAAAACAGATTCAAGAGGTTGCCCTCAAGCCATAGGCGGTATATCTCTGTTGCACTTTCCCTAAGGTCA
>JAZNUZ010000081.1:0-4313 GCA_045592605.1 Acutalibacteraceae bacterium | reverse complement strand
CCCAGCTTGTGCTCCAATTTGGGAACTCATGGCTGCAGTTGACAGCTACATTCCAACTCCTGACCGTAAGGCAGACCAGCCATTCCTTATGCCTGTTGAGGACGTATTCACCATCTGAGGTCGTGGTACTGTTGCTACGGGTCGTGTTGAGCGTGGTCAGCTCAGAACTTCTGAGGAAGTTGAAATTGTTGGTATCGCTGCTGAGACCAAGAAGACTGTTGTTACTGGTATTGAAATGTTCCGTAAGATTCTTGACTATGCTGAGGCTGGCGATAACATCGGTGCTCTTCTCCGTGGTATCCAGCGTACAGAAATTGAACGGGGTGAGGTTCTCTGCAAACCCGGTTCAATCAATCCTCACACAAAATTCAGCGGTCAGGTTTACGTTCTTAATAAGGATGAAGGCGGTCGTCATACTCCGTTCTTTAACAACTATCGTCCTCAGTTCTACTTCAGAACTACACACGTTACCGGCGTAATCACTCTTCCTGCAGGCACAGAAATGTGTATGCCTGGTGATAACGTAGTTATGGATGTTGAACTTATCACACCTATCGCTATCGAAGAAGGCTTACGTTTCGCTATCCGTGAAGGTGGCCGTACAGTTGGTTCTGGTGTTGTTACAGCTATCAACGCTTAATTGACTTAACAAAAAGACTTTATGCTTTCGCATAAAGTCTTTTTTGTTATTTTAAAATTTAAAAATGGTATATTTGTTCACAATTTTGTGTTACAATTTAAATGATAGGAGTGAGTGTATGTATCGCTTTATAGAAAGAATCCGTAACTTTATGTACGGAAGATATGGATTGGATAAATTAGGAAGATTTTCTTTTGGTTTATATGTGTTAGTTGCCATTATTAATATTTTCATAAGAAACATAATAACCAAAAGAATATTTTTTACAATACAATGGGTGTTGCTTCTGATTATTATATTAAGAATTCTATCCAGAAATATTACAGCAAGACGGAAAGAGAACGACGCTTTCGAGAGACTTTTTGTAAGGGTAGAGCCGAGTATAAAACTTATGTTTGAGCGCATAAAAAACATAGGCAGTAAACGCTATAGAAGATGCCCGAATTGTAAAGCGGTATCAAGACTTCCTATAAAGCGTGGGCGCCATTTCGTCAAATGCCCTAAGTGTAAAATCGAGTACAGGGTTTTTATAATACTTTAACAATCAAACATCTTAACAGCCGAGATTATCTCGGCTGTTTTTTATTTTCTAAAAAATTTTTTAAAAAACTATTGCATTTGTAAAAAAAGTAGTGTATAATTACACTAAAAGTGGTGCAAAGTGGTGTTTTTGCACATAAAAGTGGTTTAAAGTGGCGGAAATGAGGTGAAAACGCGATGTTATATGGTGGTTATGAACATAATATTGATAAAAAGGGTCGGGTTTTCATACCTGCCAGATTAAAAGAAGATTTGGGCGAATCGTTTATTATCTGTAAAGGTATAAGCGGTAAGCGTTGCCTTTGTATTTATCCCTTTGCAGAATGGGAAAAGTTAGTTGCAAAAATTTCAGAACTTCCGTCTTCACAGGCAAGTTCGATAAAAAGGTTTATTTTTGATGGCGCTTTCAACGTTGAGTTTGATGCGCAGGGTAGAATTGTTATTCCGCCTATACTTCGCGAATTTGCTAAGCTTGAATCGGCGGCACACTTAATAGGTATGGACACCTATATAGAGCTCTGGAGTAGTGAACTTTGGGCAAACGAAAATGTTTATACACCCGAAGATATTTTTGCCGATGCCGATAAATTCCAGTTATAAAGGTGTAAAAATGGAATTTCAACATAAATCAGTATTATATCTGAAAGTTTTAGAGTCTTTAAATATTAAATCGGATGGAATTTACATAGATGGTACTGCGGGCGGCGCGGGTCATTCATCGGGCATTGCAAAGAAACTGGATAAAGGCTTATTAATCGCGCTTGACCGAGACCCCGATGCCGTAAAGGTCGCATCTGAACGCTTAAAAGATTTACCCGCAAAGGTTATACAAAGTAATTTCAGTGAAATGGATGCCGTTCTCGAAGGCTTGGAAATAGAAAAGGTTGATGGCATATTGCTCGACCTTGGGGTATCTTCATTTCAGCTCGACAATGCCGAACGCGGTTTTTCTTATCATAAATCAGCTCCGCTTGATATGCGTATGAGTAAGAGTGGACTAAGTGCCGCAGAATTAGTAAATAATTATAGTGTCGGCGAACTGACTGAAATATTCACAAAATATGGCGAGGAAAAATTCGCTTATAGAATTGCAAAAAAAATCGAACAGGCAAGACAAGAGAAAAAAATAGAGACCACAACCCAGTTAGCAGACATTATAGCATCGGCTTATCCAGCATCTGCACGTCGTGATGGGCACCCCGCAAGAAAGTGTTTTCAGGCCATAAGAATTGCAGTTAACGGAGAACTTGATGCGTTAGAAAAAGCTCTTGATAAGGCGTTTGGACTCTTAAAAAAAGATGGTGTACTGTCTATAATAACATTTCATTCTTTGGAAGACAGAATGGTAAAGCAAAAATTCAAAGAATATTGCACGGGTTGTATATGTCCGGCAGATTTTCCGGTTTGTGTTTGCGGTAAAACTCCGCGCGGAAGATTGTACAATAAAAAACCGATAACAGCCGGGAAAGAAGAGTTAGAAAGCAACCCAAGAAGTAGAAGCGCAAATTTGCGTGTAATAATAAAGAATTAAAAAAAGAGGGATAGCGGTGAACAATTTTAAGTATTATAACGACAGTTTGGCATACGATTTCGAATTGTTTATGCCCAAGAAAAAATCGGTTAATACTGATAATGTCATAAAAATGCCGCAGAAAAAGACTATACAAAAGCAACGTAAGGTTGCTCGTAAAGCGGTTTCTGTAAGTGTGGCATTTGTATTGTTGTGCGCTTTTTTCCTTGCCGCGCTTTGCGGAAATATCTTTTTAAGAATCAGAATCAATGAAGTTGATTCTGCAATCAATGATATTAATACCGAAATCAATACAATGGATGCAGAATATACAAAACTGTTTGTCGAAATGGAAAAATTGGTTTCTTACAAAAACCTGGGAGAAAGCGCCCAGAATTTAGGCATGAAAAAGATGGATAAAAAACAGGTAGTATATATACACGTGAATGATAAGAACACCGCGATTACTACAAGCGGTGAAAAGGTAGTATCTGATGAATAATACAGCAAGTAATACTTTGCAGAAAATAAAAATATACTAATTTAGACACGAGAGTTAAAAATTTTAACTCTCGTTTTCAAGCATTTTAAAGAAGCACGGAGGCTCTGGGCGAATGTCAGACAAACCAAGCAAATCAATGGCGGTACGCATATTTATTTCAATGTTGGTAATAGTTATCGTGACGGTATCGGTATCGGTGGTCCGTCTTGTTGATATTGCTGTAATAAATGGCGATAAATACCGTAACGAAGCGCTCGAACAGCAGTTGTATGACACGCTTTTAGCGGCTCCGCGCGGAAATATTTATGATAAAAATATGAACACCTTGGCGACCAGTTCTACGGCTTGGACCGTTTATATAACACCCAACGGAATAGCAAGACTTAAAAATGAAGATACAAAGCAAAAGGTTAAAAATGCTATTGCCGATGGCCTGTCACAAATATTGGAGATTGATAGGGAAACCGTTTATAGTTACACAGAGAAAAAATCATATTATGTAATTGTAAAGAAAAAGGTTGACAAAGCCGTTGCAGACAAGGTAAGACAGTTTATTTCAGATAATTCGGAGTTGGAGTTATCGAACTATATCGGGCTTGATGAAACCACTAAACGTTATTATCCCAGTGAAAATCTGGCATCGGTAGTATTGGGTTTTGTGGGCAGCGATAACCAAGGCTTATCCGGAATTGAAAGCTATTATGATACCGAACTTACGGGAGTTGCAGGTCGCGTTGTTGCCGCAAAAAGTGCGCAAGGCGTTAATATGCCGCTTACTTATGAGCGTATTGAAGAAGCAATACAGGGAGATTCTCTGGTATTGACAATAGATAATTATGTTCAGTATATTGCCGAAAAATACCTTGAAGAAGGTGTTTTGGCTAATGCCGCAAAGGGTAGGGGCGCCTGTATTGTTATGAACGTTAATACAGGTGAAATTCTTGCTATGGCTATAAAGGGTGACTTTGACCCTAATCAGCCCTTTGTACTCTCGAGCGAAGACCAGGCGGCAGTTGATGCAGAAACCGATACCGAAAAGCAGAATGCACTGAAGGCGCAACTGCAAAACCTTCAATGGCGTAATAAGGCGGTGTCGGACACCTATGAAAAGTCGGAGGCCA
>JAZNUZ010000080.1:0-2159 GCA_045592605.1 Acutalibacteraceae bacterium | reverse complement strand
TGTTGGTTTGTTATAAAGTCCTTAAAGACTTCCAAAAATTTTGCCGATGCCATTTTTAACCTCTCACTACATTTTTTCTATTTCTGATACTAATTCATCCAGAATTTTATTTTCTTCAATCTTTCGCTTTGTGCCATCCTTTTTAAAAAGAACTGCACAACCGTCACCACCTGCGATACCGATATCTGCCGCGGCGGCTTCACCGGGTCCGTTCACAACGCAACCCATAATTGCAACCGTTATATCCTTATTTATACCTGATAACCGTTCTTCTGCCCTTTTAGCAAGACCGATTAAATCGATTTTTGTTCTGCCGCAGGTTGGGCAAGAAACAAATTTAATACCGTCATTCCTTAAATTTATTCCGCGAAGCAGATTTTTCGCCGCTTCGACTTCCTTTACGGGATTATCGGTCAAGGATACTCGTATGGTGTTACCTATACCGCGAAGCAACAGTCCGCCTATTGCCGCCGAAGATTTTATAACACCCATATTATATGTACCCGCTTCGGTTACACCGAGATGCAGCGGATAGCTACACTTTTCTGCCGCTAATGTATACGCATCATAGGTGGTTTTTGTATTAGATGACTTCAAAGAGAGTACGATATCATCAAAATCAAACTTATTAAGTAATGATACATGGTAAAGTCCGCTTTCTACCATTGCGGCAGGGGTTGCGGCACCGTGACGCGCGAGTATTTCTTTTTCCAAAGAGCCTGAATTAACACCTATTCTTATCGGAACACCGTTATTTCTACAGGCATCTGCAACCTTTTTTACATATTCTTCGCATCCGATATTTCCCGGATTTATACGTATTTTATCGACACCTGCCGCGACACTATCAAGTGCGAGTCTATAATCAAAATGTATATCTGCTACGAGCGGTATATTTATCTTTTCTTTGATTTTGTAAATAAGTTCTACCGCCGCCTTATCGGGCACAGACACGCGGACAATTTCGCAACCTGACTGTTCGAGTTCCACTGCTTGTCTTACATTACCTTCTATATCGGTTGAAATAACATTAAGCATAGACTGAATGGCGACGGGTGCACCGCCGCCTATATAAATATTGCCTATTTTAACCTTTTTGGTAATATCGTTAGTATACATATTCTACCCCGTTATTAATTTAAGAATATCTTTAAATGTTATCAAAATCATCAGTGCAAACAGAAGCACAAAACCTAATGTATGAACAAGATTTTCGAATTTTTGCGGTACGGGTTTTTTGAAAATCATTTCGATTAGAATGAATAATAGTCTACCGCCGTCAAGTGCCGGTAAAGGCAATAGATTAAATATACCTAAATTTATGGTTATAAGAGCCATTATCGGCCAGATATTTGCAAGGCTTTGCTTTGCGGCGGTACCTATTGCGGCGGTCACACCTACCGGACCTGAGATTGCATTAAGACCGAATCTTCCGCCAATTAAATCAATCAAGGAAAACCAAACAACCTTTGCATATGATACGGTCATTTTTAAGGTTTGTTTTATATATGAGAAAAAGGTTTTTTCTTCGGGCTCCACCCAGAAATCCACCGCGATATAATCCATACCATCTAAGTTTGCGGTTGCAAATTTAACATCCTTAAGTTCGACCTTTTCGCCGTTTCTTAATACACGCATAGTGACTGTGCCATCAGAAATGCCTGTAAAAGCATAACTCAAATCATAAGTAGTCAAAATCTTTCGTGAATCTACTTCTATAATTTCATCGCCCACCATAAGACCATACCCGTTACTTACCGCATCATCTGTAAATTTAGATATTTTTGTGGTTGCGAAATATTTTCCCGGTATTAAAGAAATTGCAACCAGAATTACACCTAAAATCAGATTGAAAACGGCTCCCGCCACAACAATGACAAAGCGGCGCCACGGTTTTTTACGGCAGAAAGCCCTATCATCATCGCTTTCATCTTCTTCGCCTTCCATAGCGCAATATCCGCCAAGCGGTATAAGATTAACTTTATATGTTGTTTCGCCACACTTTTTTGAAAACAATTTGGGGCCGAAGCCAACCGCGAATTCGTTGACTCTTACACCCATAAGTTTTGCCGCGATAAAGTGACCGAATTCGTGAATTATTATTAAAATGATAAACACCAACACCGCCACAACATATGGCCATATGTTGTGGCGGTGTT
>JAZNUZ010000079.1:0-5366 GCA_045592605.1 Acutalibacteraceae bacterium | reverse complement strand
TGGTTAAGGAAAACAAGGTCAGAAAATATGTAACGGGAAATAACGATAGCGCCTGTTTTCAATATTTAGACAAAGATGAAGACTGCCAAAATCACTTCCATCTTAAATGTGTTGACTGCGGAAAACTTTTGCACGTTGATTGCAAAAAAATAAACCAGTTATCAAAACATATTGCCGATGAGCACGAATTCAGTATTGATACACTACAAACCGTGCTTTACGGAAGGTGCAAAAAATGCGGAGAAGGACAAAAATGAAAAGATTATCTGTAGTTTTAGTTGTTATACTGCTTCTGCTTTGCGGCTGCTCAGAGATGCCGGATAACAATGATAAAATAAGTATTGTTGCAACAAATTTCAGTTGCTATGATTTTTCCCGTGCAGTAGCAGGTAAAGACACCGAAATCACCATGCTTATCCCACCGGGAGCCGACATTCATTCCTTTGAGCCAACAGCGCTCGATATTGCAAAAATCAATGAGTGCGATTTGTTTATATATGTCGGTGGCGAGAGTGATAACTGGATAGATAAAATACTCGTTAGTTTAAAGGAAACCGATGGCAAAGTGATTAATCTTTTTAAAGAACTCGGTATGAATACCGAGCATTCACACGAAACTGATGAGCATATATGGACATCTCCCGACAATGCTGTAAAAATTGTTAATATCATAAAAGGTGCTTTAAGTGAAATAAACTCTTCTGACAAAGAAAAATATTCGAAAAACGCCGAAAAATATATTAAGGAAATAAAAACGGTTGTTTCGGAAACCAAATCGGTCATTGAAAATGCAGAACACAAGCATCTGGTTATCGCCGACCGTTTCCCGCTTAAATACTTTGCCGAATTTTATTCACTCGAAGTAACTGCCGCTTTTTCGGCTTGTGACCACGAAACAGATATAGACCTTAATACTGCCGCTACTCTTATTGAAACTATAAAGAACAAAAAGTTATCGACTGTTTTTATAACCGAGTCGGGCAGCCGTTCTTTAGCAGAAGCCATATCGAAAAGTACTCGTGCAGAAATACTCACTTTACACTCTCTGCAAAGTATTTCGGTGGACGACTTTAAAAACGGTGAAACTTTTGTTACACTGATGAGAAAAAATGCCGAAGCTCTACGAAAGGGACTTACATTATGTCACTTATAAATATTAAAAATTTATCGAAAAAATTCGGGGACGAATATGTACTGAAAAATATAAATTTTACTGTAGATAAGGGCGACGCTCTATATATTGTCGGTGAAAACGGCAGCGGTAAGACAACCCTTGTAAAAATACTTTTGGGAATTATCCCATCCAGCAGCGGTGAAATCATTTTCGAAGAAAAAGGGAAAAACTCTGTCGGTTATCTTCCCCAGTTGCCAACAATACAGTCAGATTTTCCCGCAAGTGTTTTTGAAGTGGTTTTATCGGGCACACTCGGCAAAAAAACCTTCTTTTATACCAAAGAGCAAAAACAAACAGCACTTAAAAATATGGAAAGACTTGGTGTGGCGGAATTAAAGAATAAATCATTCCGCTTTTTGTCGGGCGGACAGAAACAGCGCGTTCTTTTAGCACGTGCTTTAGGCAGTAAAAAAGATATTCTCTTACTCGATGAGCCGATAACCGCACTCGACCCGTTGGCAACCGCCCAATTCTATGAACTTTTGGAAGATTTAAGAAAAATAGGTATTACACTTATAATTATCTCCCACGATGTAGAATGCGCGGTGAAATACGGAAACAAGATTTTGCATTTAGGCGGTAATGAAACATTTTTCGGCACAAATGAAGAATATATCCATAGTGAAATCGGTAAACGAATTTTAAAAGGGGGCCACACACATGATTAATACTCTGCTCTCTTTTGTTCAGTATGACTTTTTTATTTACGCATTAATTACAGGTATATGTATATCTCTTTGCGCCGCGCTTTTGGGTGTAAACCTTGTGCTTAAGCGCTTTTCTATGATTGGTGAGGGACTTTCCCATCTGGGCTTCGGCGCCGCCGCCGTTGCGTTGTCTTTGGGTTTTGCTCCCCTTTATATAACTCTACCCGCCGTACTACTTGCCGCCTTTTTATTGCTAAAATCGGGAAACGGTAAGTTTTTAAAGGGCGACTCTGCGATAGCGCTTATATCGAGCAGTTCACTCGCCATCGGTTATACCGCCATAAAAATCGCGGGTGGCGGCAGTATTGACATAAACAGTTATATGTTCGGTAGCATTTATACCGTAGGCTTTAGTGATATGCTCCTGACCGTTATCGTGTGCTTTGCGGTGATTTCGCTTTATATTATTTTTTATAACAGAATCTTTTCTGTCACCTTCGATGAAGACTTCGCCTGTGCTACAGGCATTAAGGTTTCCCGTTATGATACGCTACTCGCCTGTCTTACCGCTATAGTTGTAGTAATAGGTATGAAAATGATGGGCGCACTGCTTATATCAAGCCTTATCATCTTCCCCGTTCTCTCGGCGGCGAGAGTATGTAAAAGTTATAAATCTGTGATGATTTTATCGGGTGCGGTTTCGGTATTCAATTTCCTTATGGGACTAATCTTTTCACTTATTGTAAACTCTTCTCCGGGAGCCAGTGTTGTTATAGTAAGTCTCTTTACTTTCCTGATTTTTTCACTAACGCGAAAAGTTTTTATAAAATAAAATAAAAAAGATATAAAAAAAACTTGAAATGTCATAAAATTTATTGTATAATATTTAGGCACTAAAAAAGTGCCACATATCGCGGGATGGAGCAATCTGGTAGCTCGTCGGGCTCATAACCCGAAGGTTGTTGGTTCAAATCCGGCTCCCGCAACCAAAAAAACTCGGAACACCTTTTGGTGTGCCGAGTTTTTTCTTGTTTTGGGAAACTGTGTTTAAAGCTATTTTTTCGGGTTATGAGGTCGACGAGCATGGCTCGACGGGCAACAACGCCGCACGCGTCCGGTGGACGATGCAGTAAGGCGTTGTTGGCGCAGTGGTCGACAAATGCGCCACGCTCCAAGTGAGCGCATTGTCGGGTACCACAAGAGGGATTGAGGTTTTGGATAAGTATATAATCAAATAAAAGCATTGCTCCCGCAACCAAAAAATGCAGTCGACTTTGTCGGCTGCTATTTTTTTGGTTGCAATGAAGCGCACCTTACGGTGCTAATGAAAAATGAAGTCACCTGTGGCTATGAAGCGTTGCTTCGCAACATGAACAACGAAAAATATGTGCTTCGTTTCATACAAGCGTGGACTGCCCCCCGCAAGTACCACTTGACAAAAATCAAGTAATATATTCTTTCTTTTTCCCCTGTTGTTTGCTATAATTAAATTGTATAAAGGGGGGGCGGTTTTTTGACAACGGGAGAAAAAATCCAGAAATACAGAAAAGAACTTGGCTTATCACAAGAAGAACTCGGTAAAAAGTTACTTGTAAGCCGACAGACTGTCAGTCTTTGGGAAAAAGACAAGACCGTTCCTACTACCGACAATTTAATTTGCCTAAAAGAAATATTCGGTGTTTCGGTGGATGATTTATTGGGATTTGACAGTAATGAGCAGATAACCGAAACAAATTCACCTGCAAAGAAGCCTTGGATAATTATACTTTTAGTTCTCGGCTCTCCTATCTGGATTTCCTTGTTGGTTGCGGGAGTCGCCGCCATTTTTTCTATTTATATCTCCCTTTGGGCTATCATAATTTCCTTTTGGGCTGTTTTTGCTTCATTTATTGCCTTTTCTTTATATGGATTAGTGGCGGGTATATGTTTTATTTCTATCGGCAATGCCCTTATCGGCACTGCCTTGGTCGGCGCAGGAATTGTATGTGCAGGACTTACCGTTCTCTCATTCTTCGGCTGCCACGCGGTAACAAACGGCACTATTCTGCTGACAAAAAAGGTCGCCCGGTGCATTAAAAACCGATTTGTAAAAAAGGAGAACTTGTGAGAATGAAGAAAGTAAAAACATCTATTATTATTGCAGTTTCTCTTATAATTATTGGCGGTATAATTTTCGGGGGTGTGATGATGATGCTTAAATGGGATTTTACAAAACTATCAACTGTAAAGTACGAGACAAATAATTATGCTATAAATGAAAACTATAAAAACATACAGATTTCAACCGATACCGCCGATATTGAGTTTATTCCATCTGGGGACCTTAAAAGCGCGATTGTCTGTTACGAGCAAAAAAACGCAAAACACTCGGTGTCGGTAAAAAACGATACACTTTTCATTGAGTATACCGATACAAGAAAATGGTACGAGCATATCGGTATATTTTTCGGCAGTCCTAAAATAACCGTATATATTCCAAGCGGTCAATACGGCGCACTATCTATAACCGCGAATACAGGCAATGTATCAATACCAAAAGATTTTAAATTTGAAAGCATTGATATTGTCTTAAGTACGGGTAATGTGGCAAACTATGCCGCGGCTTTAAAGGATATAAAAATAAGAACAAGTACGGGAAATATTCTTGCCGAAAATATATCTGCAGAAACGCTTAACCTTTCGGTTTCAACAGGCAAAGTAAACCTTTCCAATATCACTTGTAAAAATGTTGTATCAAGCGGAGATACCGGTAATGTATCCTTAAAAAATGTTATCGCCACAGAAAAGTTTTCTATAAAGCGGAGTACGGGACACATAAATCTCGAAAAATGCGACGCTGCCGAGATTTTTGCCGAAACCGATACAGGCGACATTATCGGAACATTACTCTCTGAGAAAATATTTATAACCAAAACCGATACGGGCAGTATAAATGTTCCAAAAACAGTAACGGGCGGCAGATGTGAAATCACTACGGATACGGGTGACATTAATATAGAAATACAACAATAAATTTTACTGCAAACTAAAAACCAAGTCTTTCGACTTGGTTTTTGTTATTAAAGCACCTGATATTCAATTTTTATTGTTTCTTCGGGTTTTACCGAGTACGGCACATTATCCACTTCAAACCATACTGTCTTTGCTGATGGGTTATAAACGGTATGGCCATCGGCGCTGTACACCAAAGAATCGTACGCCTTAACATAGTTATAAATTTCAATATTTGTAGCATACCATACATCATCCTGGTTTGACAGTTTTTCGCAAATTTTTTCCATCAAATCCCAGTTGTTTGCGCGGTCGAACTCATAACTGTGCCCGTGAATATAGCAAACCTGCGGCGGACGCACCGAGTAACAGTTAAACGGCTCTTTATAAAAATCCAAAAACTTATCAATATGCTCGAAAGCGTGTGGGTCGCCGTGATATATAGCGGGTTCCCATTTATGCCAGTCGGTCGGCAAATGGAATCTTGTGGGGTCATTATGCGGTCTGTAATAGGCGGCCGTTCTTACATAGGCGATATCAAGTTGGGTTAAATA
>JAZNUZ010000078.1:0-2692 GCA_045592605.1 Acutalibacteraceae bacterium | reverse complement strand
TACAGGTAAACGACCAACCAATTGGGGAATCATCCCGAACTTAACCAGGTCGTGCGGTGTTGCCATAGAAGAGTCGGTATCGCGTTCAATATCGGCTTTTGATTTTATCTGCGCACCAAAGCCAACATTTCCGCCGCCAATTCTTCGTTCTATCACTTTTTCAAGGCCATCAAAGGCACCTGCACAAATAAACAAAATATTTGTTGTATCTATAGTGATAAATTCTTGTTGCGGATGTTTTCTGCCACCCTGTGGCGGAACATTAGCTACAGTTCCTTCAAGAATTTTAAGCAACGCCTGTTGTACACCTTCACCGCTTACATCCCGAGTAATAGATGTATTTTCAGACTTACGGGCGATTTTATCAATTTCATCGACATAAATGATTCCGCGTTCTGCCTTCTCAATATCGAAATCTGCCGCCTGTATTAAGCGAAGCAAGATATTTTCAACATCTTCACCGACATATCCCGCTTCTGTAAGTGTTGTTGCATCCGTAATTGCTATCGGAACATCAATTATTTTTGCAAGTGTCTGCGCAAGTAAGGTTTTTCCAACACCTGTAGGCCCTAAAAGAACAACATTACTTTTATTAAGTTCAACATCGCTATCAGTATTTTTGAAAATACGCTTATAATGATTATAAACTGCGACCGAAAGCGTTTTTTTAGCATCTTCCTGTCCGATAACGTACTCATCAAGTTTTTTCTTGATTTCAATCGGTGTGGGTAAAACAAATTCTTTTTCTTTCTTTTTCTTTGATGAATTCTTTCTTGCCCCTGCAAACTCATCATCATTCATTAAAAGAGAATTACAAAAAGAAATGCATCCATCACAGATAAATACGCCCGGACCTTCAATAAGTCGTACTGCTTCATCCTGTGTTTTGCCACAGAATGAGCAGCAAACCTTTTGATTGTTATCTTTGGTTGACATATTTACTCCTATCTCTGGGTGATAACCTTATCAACCAATCCGTACTCTGCGGCTTCCACCGCCGACATAAAGTTATCGCGTTCTGTGTCGCGCTCAATATCAGAAAGCGGACGACCTGTATTTTCTGCTAATATCTTATTCAGCTTTTCTCTGGTCTTCTCGATATGACGGGCGTGAATAAGAATATCTGTAGCCTGACCTTCGGCAGCGCCTAAAGGTTGGTGAATCATTATTTCACTATTAGGTAGTGCAAAACGCTTACCTTTTGTACCTGATGACAAAAGGAATGCACCCATACTTGCAGCCATACCCATACAAATAGTGCTCACATCACACTTGATATACTGCATAGTATCATAAATAGCCATACCTGCAGACACAGAACCGCCCGGGCTATTAATATAGAAATTAATGTCTTTATCGGGGTCCTGTGCTTCAAGATAAAGCATCTGGGCGATAACTAAACTTGCCGTAGTATCGTTAACCTGGTCGCAAAGCATAACTATGCGGTCATTAAGCAAACGCGAAAAAATATCATAAGAGCGTTCGCCTCTGCTTGTCTGCTCGACAACATAAGGGATAAAACTCATATCCATAAACTTATACCTCCATACAACTCATTATTAACAAATATTACGATTTATAAACGATTATTCTGCTTTTTCTTCTGCTTTCTTTGTGGTTTTCTTAGCAGTTGTTTTCTTAGCTTCAGTAACCACAGCACTTGCTTTTACTAAATCAATCGCTTTATTCACTGCCAAATCTGCTGAAATTTCAGATGCGGGTACTGCTTTCTTAACCTGTTCCACAGAAATATTGTAGTCATTAGCCATCTTTTCAATCTGTGCTTCAACTTCTTCTTCGGTGGGAACAATATTTTCAAGCTCAACAATCTTTTCAAGTGCTAAACGCATTTTAACCTGTTTTTCAGCTTGCGGACGGAAAGTCTTTTCAAACTCTGCCATATCAGAGCCTGTGTATTTAATGTAGGTATTGATATCCATACCCTGCATCTGCAAACGGTATGCAAAATCCTGTACCATCTGCTTAACGCGATTTGTAATCATAGCTTCGGGGATTTCTGCGGTCATACCGTCAACGATTTTATCAACGATAGCATTTTCGGTCTGCTCTTCGGCAACCTTCTTTTTGCGTTCTAAAGCCTTTGCTTTAATGTCTTTCTTGAGTTCATCAAGAGTATCAAATTCGCTTACATCCTTAGCAAACTCATCATCAATAGCCGGTAATTCGCGCTTCTTGATTTCGTGGAGTTTTACCTTAAATACTGCGGGTTTACCCGCGAGTTCTTCTGCCTGATATTCTTCAGGGAACGAAACATTAACATCAAATTCTTCGCCGATGTTATGTCCTGCAACCTGTTCTTCAAAACCAGGAACGAACTGACCTGAGCCGAGAGCCAAAGAGAAAGCTTCGCCCTTGCCGCCATCAAAAGCCTTATCATCAATAAAGCCTTCAAAGTCGATAACTGCGGTGTCGCCCATTTCGGCTGCGCGGTCTTCTACAGAAATCATTCTTGCGTTGCGTTCTGCAAGTCTGTTTAATTCTTTTCCATAGAGTGCATTTGCAGCCGGCCATACGTTATCCCAGCAAAGCGGCCATGTGCTTGAGTAATCATAGTTGCTCTGTGAAATCCAGCTTGCACAGTCTGACTGATATGATGAATCATTTGTAGCCTTGTAAAGAATAATTGAAGAAAGTGCCAGGTCATCAAGATAACTTTCACCTTTGTAGTATG
>JAZNUZ010000077.1:0-2377 GCA_045592605.1 Acutalibacteraceae bacterium | reverse complement strand
CCCGCAGAGTTTAACGGCTCTGCCAAGCCAAAGAACTCAAGGAAACCGGGGATTTCTCTTGCGTTTTCAATAACTGCATTTATTCCGCCGGCCTTTATGGTACTGATAACCACAATTACAGTTAAGGCAATAATCATTACTATAGCCTGCATAAAGTCAGAAGCGCTTTCAGCCAAAAATCCGCCGAGTATTGTGTAAATAAGTACAAACAACGCGCCTACGAGCATCATTGCGATATAGGGAGTGCCAAAGAGTGCCGCGAAAAGTTTACCGCAGGTAACAAAACAACTCGAAGCATATACCGTGAAGAACACAAGAATAAACAAAGCCGAAATTGTCATAATTACCTTTTTGTTTTCTCTGAAACGGTTTGAGAAAAACTCAGGCAGAGTTATCGAATTATTAGCAACTACACTGTAACGGCGAAGTCTTTTTGAAACTATTAACCAGTTAAAATATGTACCTACCGCAAGACCGATTGCGGTCCAGGCGGCATCAGCCAAGCCGCACCAATATGCTACACCGGGAAGACCCATTAAAAGCCAACCGCTCATATCCGATGCTTCGGCACTCATTGCCGTAACCCAAGGACCGAGTGTACGACCGCCTAAAAAGTAATTTTCTGAGTTTTTATTTGCCCTTTTTGCAAATATAACACCTATTGCAATTACAACTGCCATATAAACTATCATTGCAATAAGTATCTGTAAGGTTTGTCCTTCCATTTTTTAACCCCTTTTCTGTATGTTTCTTATTCCTTTTAAAATATATTCCTTTGCTAAAACAGCCTTTTCTTTTGACAAAGACTGCATATCATGAAGTTTATAATCTATCCCCAGTGACTCATATTTTACCTTGCCTAAATTATGGAAAGGCAAAACATCAAGCGCCAATAGATTTTTAAATTTACCTATATATTCTCCCAGCTTTTCAAGGTCTTTCGGGGAGTCTGTATATCCTTCGACCACTACGTGCCTTATCCAAAACGGAATGTTTTTGTTATCAAGATACTCAGCAAACAGTAGTATATTATCGTTTGGCTTACCTGTAAGAGAAGTATGAACATCACTATCAATATGCTTTATATCAAGCATTACCAAATCGGTGTATTTCATAAGAGTGTCCATTTTTTCGGTATTGCTACTATTAAATGTAATACCCGAAGTATCAATACAAGTATCGATATTATTTTGTTTTGCCAAGATAAAAAGTTCTGTCACAAAATCAATCTGCAAAAGTGGCTCGCCGCCCGTAACGGTGATACCGCCTGAATAAAACTCTTTCCTTTTTAAATAAAGGTCTATTATTTCTGCCGCTGACATTTCATTGCCACCCGATAATTCCCAAGTATCAGGATTGTGACAGTATATACATCTTAGCGGACAGCCCTGTAAGAACACCACCAACCGAACGCCCGGACCGTCAACCGTTCCAAAGCTTTCAATAGAGTGTATACGTCCAGTTGCCATTTAAATGCTCTCGTGGAAAGTACGGGAAATTACTTCGTCCTGTTGCTCTTTGGTAAGTTTTATAAAATTCACTGCATAACCGCTTACCCTTACCGTCAACTGCGGATATTTTTCCGGATGTGCCTGAGCATCAAGCAAGGTTTCTTTTGTAAAAACATTTACATTAAGATGGTGACCACCTTTTTTAACATAACCATCGAGTAATGTAACCAAATTATCTATCTGTTTTTCATTTGCTGCCATTTCTTTACTCCTTATTATCTAATCCTTCAAAAAGTGTGGGCGAACTACAAGCACCACCAACACAGTCCAAATCAACACTAAGGTCGCCGACAAATACGCCGTCTTCTTTACCGAGTGCACCCGGGATAATCGAGAAGGTGTTTGAAATACCGTCCTGCGCATCTAAAAACGGCAATTTTGCAACCGAAGCCAACGACGCTACCGCACCGTTTGTATCACGATTGTGCATCGGGTTAGCACCGGGAGCAAATGCTTCACCGCGCTTACGACCGTCAGGTGTTGAGCCTGTGTTTTTACCGTATACAACATTTGAAGTGATTGTCAGAATTGATGTTGTCGGTATACCATTTCTGTATGTGTGATTTTTACGGATGTGCTCCATAAATCTGTGTACTATCTGGTATGCGATGCTGTCTACCCTGTCATCATCGTTTCCGTATTTCGGAAAATCGCCTTCTACTTCATAATCAACCGCAAGGCCGGTCTCATCGCGGATAACCTTAACCTTTGCATACTTAATTGCAGAGAGTGAATCGGCAACAACCGAAAGACCCGCAATACCGAATGCCATAAATCTCTCAACATCGGTATCGTGCAAAGCCATCTGAATCTTCTCATAGGCATACTTATCGTGCATATAGTGAATAACGTTCATGGTGTTGACA
>JAZNUZ010000076.1:0-4300 GCA_045592605.1 Acutalibacteraceae bacterium | reverse complement strand
AAGGAATTTTACAAAAATACTTTTCTTAGCTTTTTCTCTTAATTTGTTGGCGCCGAATTTTTCATGCAATTCGCTAACCTTAGAATCGCTCAACCCTTTTTCTATATCTGTACTAAAGGTTTTAACTATTTCTTCTTTACTTAATGAATGTGGTGTCATATTAAATCCTTTCTTATAAAAAATTAAACCCAAACATAGTGTCGGCTATGCTCAGGTTTTTATGCTGAATTAAAAGGGAAAACATGCATAGCTGATATAGTTATACATGAGTCTTGCAGTTTAAAGTCGGCCAAACCAAAAGGTCGGTGTTGTTGACCTGACTCCGCTAAAATGCGGTTGCTACTCCCTCACAGGAGTTAATATATCATATTTACTAAAATTTGTCAATGGTGATGGTGATGATGGTGACCTGTATTGACAGAAAGGGTAGGGTTGCACTCGGTGTCATGACAGTGTTCACCGCCAGTTTCTATTTCTACTGTAACATGGGAAATTCCGTGGTCATGCAGTTCTGCTTTAACTGATTTTTTGATAGTGTGGGCGTCAGAGTCGGTTACGATGTGCACTGTTGCGGCATTTGATATTCCATCAAAACTCCATATATGAAGATGATGCGCATCTATAACTCCATCAATATGCTTTAAATGTTCCGATATTTCTTTTAAAGAGATATTTTGGGGTGTCTTTTCAAGCAATATATCAACCGAAGATTTAAAAATCTTGATTGCATAGAAAAAGGATATCAATGCGACACCGATAGAAAGGATGGGGTCGATTATTCTGATATCGGTAAATTTCATTATAACTGCACCGAACAGAACCACAATCCAACCGAGCACATCTTCGAGCATATGCAGACTGACTGCTTTTTGGTTAAGCGATTTACCGCCGTGGGTAAACACAGTCGCCGCAAAATTGATAACAACACCGCCAAGGGCGAGAATTATCATACCGTTATAATTTATGGGTGTGGGGTTAATAAGTCGCAAAACGGCATTGTATATAACTATAACCGAGCCTGAAATTAAAATTATGGTTTGCACAAGGGACCCGAAAACCGAATATCGCACATATCCAAAGGTGTGAGAAGCATCGGGTTTCTTTTTGCTTATTTTTTCAAGTATAAAGGAAATGCCGATACTCATAGAGTCGCCAAGGTCGTGCACAGCATCGGATATAATGGCAACACTTCCCGTAAGTGCACCGCCTATAAATTCGGCAATACTAAAAAATAGATTTAATATGAAAGCCGTTAAAATTCTAAAGTCCGATTTCATATAATGCCCCTTTCGGTAAGAGAAAAACGGTCATCTGTTTTGCGTACGATATATTTTGCCAGAAAAGCTATGCCTATTCCTAAAAGTATGCCGCAAATGACATCGCTTGGATAGTGAACGTACAGATAAAGTCTTGATAAAGCAATAAAGGAAGCCAAAATCAAAGCGGGGACACCCAGTTTCCTGTTATTAAGAGTAATGGCTGTAGCGGCTTCGAAAGAAGCAAGGGTGTGCCCTGATGGGAAAGAATAGTCGGATAAGTGCTTGACTAAAATTTCAATTTCTGTATTAATATCGTATGGGCGGATTCTGGCTATTACATTTTTAAGAAACAGATTTCCCGTTATAAAGCCTATAAGCAGAGAAAGTCCCATACAAATTCCCATTTTTCGTGTTCTTTTAAATATTATGAAAAGCACCGACAGAGCAATCCAGAAAACACCGCCATCACCGAATTTGGTTATAAAGGGCATAACGGTGTCTAAAAATGGGTTGGTTAGATTTTCACGTATAAAATCAAGAATGTTAAGTTCAAACTGATTCAATTAACTTTCCTCCGGATTTTTTATATCTATTATTTTAAATGAGTCTCCGTTTTTCTGAACAAACACATATTTTTTAAAATAAATTTTGTATGTCATACCGTTTCGCTTTAAAACCTGGGTAAAGTCAACACGACAACTGTAAATATTGTCGGAATATTTAAAGATTTCATCGTTTACTACATTATCAAATCCCATAAGAGAGTGCTCAAGTATATGGTCTGTGTAACTTGAGCGGATATTCTTATAAAAATCCGACCCCGTATCAAAATATGCAGCAACATCAGAAAGGGTAGCATCGCCCTGCATATAATTCGCATAAGCCTTAGAGCCTTCGGTAGCAACGTTTCGTATGTTTTTCTTCACATTTTCATCGATGTACTGATAAACCGAGTAAGAGTTATCGGCTTTTTTTACATCAATTTGTTTTCCCGATTGTTCTGCAGTGACAATCACTTCATCACTTAAAAGATTTGTTATCTCTGCTGCTTTTTGCTTTACCGCATTTTCGTTTTTAAGGTATTTTTCTACAAATTGCGGTATTCCGATTTCTTTGCAGTCGGCATCAATAAGCGCCTTACCGTTTATCGATACCGTTGAGTTGTGCGGCATAGTTACACTTATTGTTTTGTAAAAATCTTTATCAAACTCACAAAAAGCAACTGTGTATTTGGGCAGAAAAGAAGCGGAAGAGTCATCCTTATTTAAGTAAATATTAAGGATTTTTTTATCATCGGCTTTAACTACGTAGGCGGCATCTGTGCCTTCGGGACGCGCCGAAGACAGTACGGTTGATAAAGTTTTATCCTTAATATTATTTTGGAAAAAGGAATTCATATTTTCTTCGGTTTCATAAGGGGATATTTTAAGTGAAAAGTTATCCCTTAAATAATCAAGCTCACCGTTTTTCAGATATGTATCGGTGATATTGTTAATCAGATTTATAGGTTGTGCCGCTTCGTAGGATTTAAGCCAACCGCCAAGCCGTAGAAGCATTAATGTCAGAGCAACAAGGAAAAGCGCAATAAAAGAAAAATAAATTTTATAAAAGATACTGCGTTTAGCCATTGTTTTCCACCCCCGAAACAATAAAGTAGGTTGGCATTCTTCTGGGTCTCATAAATGCTTTATAGCGGTTTACAAGACCTAAATTCTGATAGGTGTCAAGCTCGTCCTTATTTACGGGATATTTATTAAAATAATCCTTATAATAGAGCATTGCCGAAGAGCCGCCATCAAGCATGGCAGCATTAACTGCGCCATATCGCGCCATAATGCCGATAACATCATTTCTTGTAGCACCGATACTGTCGGCAGTTCTGCCATCGGTAACAAGAAGCAGTACGGTACCATCGGCGCGTTGACCTATAGCGGTACGCTGTGCGGTGCCGCTATTATTATTTCCGTAATGTAATTTAACTTCTTTACCCGACTGTTCAATAAGCACGTTTCCTGTCTGGAAGCATACGGCATCTCGGATGCCGAGCGTATCGGCTTCCGATTTACTCATAGCCTCACGGCAGATAAGTCGGTCATTTTTGTCAAAACCTATAAAGGTACGCTTTGCGCCATCGTTCCATACCATCTTACCATGCGAATATGTAAGACCCATTGGGTGAGCACCCGTACCCGTTCCGCCGACATCGGCAAATTCACCCGCGTTTATAGCGGCAATACAGTCATATTTTGCTACAAGGTCAAGCATACGCATACCTTCTGTAGCGGTACTGAAGTTTTCGGAAGACACGCCGACACTCACTCTTTTCGGGTCTTTAACCATCAATAGATATGCCTTAAATCGCGGCTCATTCAAGAATAAAAGTTTCATTCCGTCAATGGCATCTGCCCATTCATCAGTGTTCCCCGGTGTTAAGTAATCTTCGAGTTGCATACTGTCGGTGGATACTTCTTGACTACCTGCCATAATTTCGTTTACGGTGTCATTCGATAAAAACAGTTCCGGGAGCCATTTCGTAGCACTTGCCTGTTTTGCAGAGATGACAAGCATGTTTCTCAGCGATTTGCTCGGTCCGTAGCATATAACAAGACAAGCCGATATAGCAGTTATAAGCGCCATTAAAACGGCGGTACCTGTTACGAGAAGAGAGCGTAAAACTATTTTTTTAGCACCGAGTTTTTTGCGCGGTTTATTTTGTTTTTTGGCGGGGTTTTCTCTAAATACCCAACAACGTTGAATTCGGTAACTAAAAAAGAAAAGAATAGTATCAACGGCAATTTTAATTAATGTACTGCCAAAAGGTGAAGAGTGTAGGGCAGAACAAATAAGCGTAACAAGACCCGCCGAAACAATCATTTGACCGGTTGCTAAAACAATGTATCTGAAAAGGGTCTCGCTCACCTTCTTTTTAGACTCAAAAACTGTTTTGCGGTTGAGTGTAAAATTGAGAACAGAAGAGCAAAATCTCGCGCTAACGGTAGCTATAGCTTCCGCCCATACGCCAAAAACGGCAGAAAAAAGTT
>JAZNUZ010000075.1:0-4137 GCA_045592605.1 Acutalibacteraceae bacterium | reverse complement strand
TCTTCAAAACTTGTAGCCGAAGATGCAATTTGGAAGTCATTTTTAAGACCTTTTAAATCAACAATATGCTTCATAACAACTTCCGCCATCGGACTACCACATATATTTCCGTGGCACACCAACATAATTTTTATCATACATTACCGCCTTGCAAAATTTTATTATATGTCGTAAAAGATTGTTCATCGCTGATGGCTAAAATTATTTTTATTTTTTTATAAACCTTATGCGACTTTATTTCATTGATAATGCTCTCTGCCACCCTATTTTCAAGAAGTGTATTTTCCACATAAGGCACAGTTAATACGAGTGTACCTAAATGCAAACTGTCGACCATATCCAATATGTATTTATATTTGTCGGTAATGTCGCCCAGCACTACCGATGTGATTTTGGTCACAGGTAAAACAAGCGTCGAAACAACACCTTTATAGAAAAGGTTTTCGCCTTTTGTTACGGCTATTTTTTCTGTGCTAAGTGCATTTGCGACCTGGGTTTTAAGGCGTGTGCCGCCATACAAATATACCGACTTATCTTGTCCGCCCTTTGCAAAAGACAGTACGGCATCGGCTTTGAAGAAAGCCGCTTCTTTTTTTACGATTTTTAAGCCGCATTCCGACTTTTCGGTATCGAATATTTCTTTTGTCTTTAATATGTCTTTTAAAAAGCCGTCTTCTATTTTTAAATAACTATCGGTTATGGCTTCCTTTGGCAGTTTGTTAACGTTTGATTTGTAAAAATCAAACACATCGCCATCCCGCAAAACAGTATCCGAAGACCCGCAATATTTTTTCAGATAGTCGGTTAAAATTTGTGATTTTTCCATTTTTTAATTTGTAATACTTATTATTGTGGCATTTTTGTCCCCGAGAATTTCTTCAATATTTGTTGCCACATCTTTGTCCATATTAAAGAATTTTCTCACAGGTCCGTTAGCCGCAACGACTTTCCCTTTCTTTTGAGCATAAATATTGTTATTATACGCGCCGCCGAGATCGGTTTCATTGGTCTGCGCCAAGCGGCGTACCGAAAATGCGAAAAGGTTATTCTCTATCTTTATAGGATTAGTTAACTCTGCACCGCCGCACCTTATATGCGAACAACCCGTAAGGTCCGGTCGTTGAGAACTGAGTCCATCACCCGCACTCCAACAAAGATTATTTGTTATCTCAAAATCGGTCACTTTACTGTCGGTT
Source organism: Acutalibacteraceae bacterium (assembly GCA_045592605.1). Lineage (GTDB taxonomy): Bacteria > Bacillota > Clostridia > Oscillospirales > Acutalibacteraceae > SIG565. The sequence goes on along the minus strand of JAZNUZ010000075.1, from coordinate 2,941 downwards.
GTTGTTCTTAAAAAGAACTCTACCGAATAATTGCATTTATCAAAAACATTATTACCGAACTTTACATTTTCCACAGGAGCTACTGCATCACCATCGTACTGGAAGGTAACCCCTGCATCATAAACCTGCCAGAAATAACAGTTACTGACAGTAAAATCGATTGCGCCGCCCCATATTTCTATAGCATTACCATAACGCGTAGTAGACCGCATCGCTTCGCCTTGTATATTACCGCCAATCCAACCAAATTCACAGTTTCTGACAGTTAACCCTTTAATTACAACTTTCGAACTCGATGCGCCAATTCCAAACGAACAGTACTTCATACAAAGTCCGTCTATTGTAACATCGTCTACGCGTACACTAATGGCAGAATCCCTGCCTATCATTTCAATCGAATTAAACCTATCGGCAGGGTTGCCTTTGTCACTATACAGATATATCTTTTTGGTGAAAATATCGTGATACATCTGTAAATCATTCTTAAGATTTTTATAGGAATTCACATATCTTGTTTTTGTGCTTCCAGTTACATCTTCTGCGGTGTAAATTGATTTAAATGCGCACTCGCTATCATCAAAAACTATCGAGCCTATATCACCATAAACAACATCTTTATACGCATACACATTCTCGGTATCGGTCTTAAGCCAACAACCCTTTTGTGCAGAATTTTCGGGTGAAGTATAAATTCTGGGCGCCTTGCCTTCTCCGTATGCCGCAAGAGTTATACCGGGTACGGTTATTTCAATTTGTCTACGCCATATACCACCGCGTTCAAAGTATATTATATCCCCCGTTTTTAAACCCTTATTGCGAACTGCTGCATAATCGGGCAACGGCGTTTCGGGGGTTAATCCATCATTTTCTGCCTTGCCGTTATTTGATACATAGTAAGCAGTGCCACCATCTATAAGCTTAATGTCGCTTTTGGTTGTGCGGATTTCATAAATGCGCCAATCGGTATACGGGCGGTACTGTTCTATAAAATCGGCACGAGCCATATCCCCCGCCGTATAAGTGGGTGCATCAACCTTTTCTACCACATCCCAAGTCGGACTATCAACATATGTACTGCGGATAATATTTTCTTTGTTACAGCCGGTCATACTTATCAATAATGACATTATTAAAATACAAACTGCACATTTAAAAAACCATTTCAAATTAGATACCACCTAAAAATAAAATCAATATATTATTTATAACATTTTTTACGCAAATTTGCAACAAAAAACCCGATGAATCATCATCGGGTTTTTAATACTTATTTTGTAATTTGAATTACTGTAGCATTTTTATCACCGAGTTTGGTTTCGATTTTTGATGCGGCATCTTTATTCATTTTGATGATATCTTTTTCATTTTTACCGTTAGCTGCAAGTTCTCTGTTCTGATACTGTGCGTAAACATTATTGTTATATGCACCGCCTATATCAGCCTCATCAAGTGTACTTGCCAACTTTTTAAGAGAGATAGCAAAAAGATTGTCTTCAACCTTAATAGCATTGCCGTTAGTTGCCCAACCCGAACGGATATGAGATACTCCGGCGTGGTCAGGTCTTTGATTGCAGAGTCCTTCTCCTGCATACCAGAAAAGGTTATTCTTTATTTCAAAATCATAAACCTTACCGCCGTTACCGCGATGGAAATATTCTACCGAATAGTTGCAATAATCAAATACGTTATTGTTGAATTTTACATTCTTAACATCGTTTTTAATATCACCGTCATACTGGAATGTTACGGCTGCATCATAAACCTGCCAGAAATAGCAATTTTCAACCGTGAAATCGTGTGCTGCACCCCAGATTTCGATACCGTTGCCAAGACGTGTTGTGGACTGCGTTGCAAGACCTTGCAAACTACCGCCAATCCAACCGAATTCGCAGTTACGAACTGTAAGACCTTTAACTAATCCGTTATTACCTGCGCCTATACCGAAGTTTGAATATTTACAACATACACCATCGATTGTTACATTGTCTTTGGTAACACCTATAGCGGAGCCATATACTACCATTTCGATAGCATCGTAACGTTCGCCCGGGTTGCCTTTAGAACTAAAAAGATATACCTTTTTAGTCAGCGGGTCGTGATACATTTGTAAATCTTCTTTTAAATTTTTATAAGAATTGACATACCTTTTATTTTTACTATTAGACTGGTCTGCTGTTGAACGAATAGATTTATAAGCACACTCTTCATCATCGAAAACTATCGTGCCTACGTCCCCCGCCACCTTGTCTGCATATACATATACATTGGGTTTATCTGTTTCTATCCAACATTCTTTTCTTGCTGAATTTTCGGGCGAAAGATAGAACTGCGGTGCTTTACCTTCACCGTAAGCGGTTATTGTGAGTCCTGGCACTGAAACTTCTACGGTTCCGCGCCAGATACCGCCACGCTCAAAGTATACAACGTCACCTGTTTTTAAACCCTTATTACGAACATCTGCATAGGTTGAAACCGGTGTCTCAGGAGTCAAACCATCATTTTCTTTTTTGCCATTATTTGATACATAGTAGGCTGTGCCGCCTTCTGCCGGTTTAATTTCATTCTTGGTTGTACGGATTTCGTAAATACGCCAATCTGTATACGGGCGGTACTGTTTCTCAAAATCTTCAATAGACATAGTACCCGAAGTATATGTAGGTTTTTTTACTTTTTCAACTTCCTGCCAATTTACATTGGTTGAATCGTTTCCGCCGTCACCACCGTTACCGCCATTGCCAGAGCCAGAGCTATTGCCAGAGCTATTGCCAGAGCTATTGCCAGAGCCATTGCCAGAGCCAGAGCCATAGCCACCATTACCGGTACAAGCTGTAAGACTTAAAACCATCATTACTGCGAGTAAAAGTGAAATACTTATTTTCAAAAACTTTTTCATAATCTATCTCCTTATAAAAATAAATTATTATTTTGTAATTTTAATAAT
>JAZNUZ010000074.1:0-1730 GCA_045592605.1 Acutalibacteraceae bacterium | reverse complement strand
CTCGCCACTTCGCTCTTCGTATTTAATACTCATAAACATCACCAAAGTTAAAATTAAAGCACCGCGAAAAATCGCAGTGCTTTATGGTCCGAGTGACTAGAGTCGAACTAGCGGCCTCTTGAACCCCATTCAAGCGCTCATACCAAACTGAGCTACACCCGGAAACTTTTACTATGATAACACTAATACTTGAAAAAATCAAGCAAAATTTCAAATATTTTTTAATTTATAATAATTATTTTTCTTTTTTCATACAATTTATAACCGTTATTATTTTGTTAGGGTGGAGTAATGAGTATTTTCAGTATAATTAGTTTGACGATTTTTATTCTTTATATAATCGGATTGCTCATAATTTTAAAAAAATCCAAAGAATCCTTAAAGTTTATTCTTTATCAGGCGGTTATTTCGTGGGTTCTTATGATAATAGTCAATCTGACAGGCTTTGCAACAAATCTACATATTCCGGTAAATGAATGTACTGTTTTAGGTGTAGGTTTCGGCGGAATTCCATTTATGTTCGGTTTTTTGATATTAAGAATAATATTTGTACTTTAAATGGGACAGAAAATGTGTTAGAATAATTTTAGGTGATGAAAATGCTTCAAATAATTTTCGGAAGAGCAGGTACCGGAAAAACATATCAGATTTTCGATAAAATAAAGAATGATGTTGAGAATGGCAGGGAAGTCGTACTGCTCGTTCCAGAACAATTTACCTTTGAAAGTGAAAGACTTTTATTGCGCACTTTGAGCGGGAAATCTACCACAAACGTCTCGGTGCTTAGTTTCACAAGACTTTATGATGAAGTTGCACGAAAAGTCGGCGGCAGAGTTGCCGATTTGATTAATGAATCTGATAAAATTTTACTGATAGGACAGGCTCTGTCTGCGCTTTCTGATAAATTATCTCTGTGGGCAAAATATGTTTCATCACCGAAGTTCGCAGAAAATATTTTGGCATCAATAACAGAATTTAAAGCTTGTGCAATATCACCCGAAGATTTATTGGATGCTTCAAAATGTGTTGAAGAAAACCATTTGAAAGAAAAGTTAAATGAATTTTCTTTAATTTACGGAGCATACGAAGCTTTGCTTGGGAACCGTTTTCTTGACCCGACAGATAATGAAACAAGACTTGCGGAAAATCTTTTAAAATATCAGTATTTCAAAAATAAAACAGTTTATATTGATTCTTTCCGCAGTTTTACCGGGCAACAATATAAAATTTTGGATAGAATTTTAAGCCAAGCAGATAACGTTACCGCCTGTTTTACATCCGATAATATATTCAGTGATAAATTTGATGTTTTCTCAAATGTTCGTAACACCATAAAACGAATAATTAAATTAGCGGAGAAAAACAAGGTTGAAATATGTGAACCTATAGAGTTAACAAAGTTTCATTATTCTGTCACTGGCTTAAATCAAATCGAGTCGGTGTTTTCCGGCAATGCAACTGATAAAAAACCTTTGTCAGATGGTGTTACTATTTTGGAATGTCAAACGCCTGTTAATGAAGCAGAATTTGCCGCCAGAACTATTAGACGTTTGGTAAGAGAAGAAGGGTATCGATATCGGGATTTTGTAGTAATCTGCCGTAATGCAAACGACTATAAAAACGAAATCGAATACGCGTGTCGTAAAAATGGAGTTTTTTTGTTTTCAGACCGCCGCAAATCGATAGAGTATCTTCCGCTGACAGTGTTTATTGATGCGGCACTTTCCCTA
>JAZNUZ010000073.1:0-2756 GCA_045592605.1 Acutalibacteraceae bacterium | reverse complement strand
ATAAGGCGCATAAAGCTATTAAAGCAAATAAAGTATAAATTTTTTTCATTTTCCACCAACTTAAATTTTTGTTATTATTTGATAAAAAATGTTAAATATTCGTAAATGTTAAAATATTGTAACCCCATTTTTTGAAAAATGTGGTATAATACCCACAGTAACATAAAAATTTTTAAGTTTAGGAGGATTTTATGGGATTTGATGACAATAATCGTTTCGATGATTTTGAAGATTCGATAATTGATCTTAACAGTTTTTCAAGTGTTTCTGAATCTTCTAAAAATAATAAAACCCCTAAGAAAAAACCCACAAATAAAAAATCTGCTTTTATTAAAGTTTTTCTTTCGGTATTTCTTGTCGGAGTAATAACTGCATGTTTGGTAGCGGGTGCATTTTTAATTTATGCGTTTACATTTGTTGATGCAACAATGGAAGAAAATCTTGATGATTTGGCACTTAATTTTACTACAACCATTTATGTTTTGGATAACAACGGTAACTATGTTGAATACCAGCGGTTACACGGCGAACATAACAGAATCTGGGTTTCGGATGTTGACAATAATATACCCGAAAATCTAAAAAACGCTTTTGTTGCTATTGAAGATAAACGATTTGAGTCACACAAGGGTGTTGACTGGAAACGTACAATTTCAGCGTTTGCTAATTTGTTTTTCCATTTTTATTCTTCGAATCAAGGCGGCTCGACCATTACACAACAGCTTGTAAAGAACTTAACGGGGGATAACTCCACCAGTCCTGCGCGTAAAATCCGTGAAATTATGAGAGCGCATTATTTAGAAGAGCGCTACTCAAAAGATACAATTTTGGAATGTTATCTTAATACCGTTTCTATGGCAGGCGGTATGTATGGTGTTGAAGTTGCTTCTAACTATTATTTTGATAAAAACACCAAAGATTTAACATTAAATGAATGTGCTGCTCTGGCAGCTATAGTAAAGGCGCCCGAGCAATACCGTCCCGATAAGAAACCGGAAAAAAATAAAGAGCGTCGCCAGACGGTTCTCTATGAAATGATGGACCAGGGCTATATTACAAAAGAAGAATATGATGCTTGTTGTAATGAAGAATTGGTTGTTGTTGCTAATAAAGAAAACCTAAACGAGACACCTATCAATTCCTATTTTGTTGATGCATTAATTGATGATGTTGTAGACGGATTAATGAAGGTTTACGGTTTTGACAGAACTCACGCTTCAACCAATTTTTACAATGGTGGATATAAAATTTACGCTACACTTGATCCGGATGTACAATCGGCTATTGATGAAGTTTTTTATGATTCTAAATACGCCTATCAGGGTAAAGATGGCACGTTTTTGCAAGGTTCAATGACCGTTGTTGACTATTCAGGTAATGTTTTAGGTATGGCGGGTGGTATTGGTGAAAAAACAAGTAACCGCGGATTTAACAGAGCTATTGATGCAATACGCCAACCCGGTTCCACAATTAAACCCTTATCCGCCTATGCTCCTTCAATTGAAAAAGATTTAATAACATATTCTACCTTAGTTGATGATACTGAACGTTATTATGGCAAGGACCAATATCTGTGGAAACCTAATAACTGGTATAATGATGGCGGTTATTACGGAAAAATTTCGGTTGAATATGCGCTTGAGCGCTCCTGTAACACAATTCCCGTTATGCTTGTTGATATGCTTGGAACGCAAACAAGTTATGACTTTTTAACCAGTAAGCTTGGTTTAAATCACTTAAATAGTGAAGATATCAACTATTCACCACTCGGAATGGGTGGCACTAACGGTGGTACTACCACACTTGAAGAAGCGGCCGCTTATGCCGTATTTGGTAATGGCGGTATATATCATTCTCCCAATTTATATTACAAGGTTTGTGACCAGGATGGTCAGGTAATTCTTCAGTCCGAAGTAAATTCGACTATTGCTATGAGTGAAGATACTGCGACCGTTATGAATCACTTGCTTCAGAATGTTGTTTATGGCGCGGAAGGTACTGCGCGTCAAGTAAAAACCTATGTATCTTCCAAAATTTTTGCAAAAACCGGTACTTCAAACGATGATATGAATTTCTGGTTCACAGGCGGCACACCATACTGCGTAGGTTCGGTTTGGTGCGGTTATGACTCGTTGCAAAAAGTTAGCAAGGATGACATCGCAAAGGTAATGTGGCGTGAAGTTATGTCTCGCATCCACAAAGACCTTCCTGTTAAAGATTTTAACGATAGCACCTATGCTGTTTCTAAAATGTATTGTACTTCATCAGGTCTATTGGCTACCGATGCTTGTCCACACAAAAAAGAAGGTTGGTATAAAGTCAGCAACATTCCTACAATGTGTACCGAACATCCATCGGCCCCTATCGTTGATACACCGGTTGTTGATACGCCTGCCGAATAAAATAAAAACCGTCAAGTAATTTTCAAATTACTTGACGGTTTAATTATTTCATTAAAGATTTTACTTCATTTGAAATCATTTCAATAATGTTTAAAGTTGATTTTTCATCAATATCAACAGCGCATATATATACTTTGATTTTCGGTTCCGTGCCTGACGGGCGGAAGATAACCTTCGTTCCGTTTTCAATAATAAATGTGATAACATCGGATTTTGGCAATTCAATTACAGATTTTGAATTATCGCATAAATTGATTTTTTCAGATGATAAATAATCTTCGACCGAAACGATTTTTTGATTTGCAAATTCGGTAGGGGAATTCGTGCGCAAACCCGACATAATTTCAGACATTC
>JAZNUZ010000072.1:0-1596 GCA_045592605.1 Acutalibacteraceae bacterium | reverse complement strand
AAAGTAACTACTCCGCCGATACCAATGTACATACCCAGATTTATAATTTCCTGCATCATTTCCACGCTACCTGAAAAGCAGTGGAATACACCCTTTGGTTTATGTTTTTTAACCAAATCCAAAGTGTCTTTATGCGCTTCGCGGTCGTGAATAATAACGGGTAGGGAGTAATAGTTTGCCAATATAAGTTGTTGTTCAAACAATTTATATTGGTTTTCTTTATACTGGGTATCCCAATAGTAATCAAGTCCGATTTCGCCTAACGCAACGGTTTTAGGATGTTTTAAAAGTTTATCCAGAGAAGCGGTATCAATAACGGTATTATTATCTATACTCTCAGGATGATATCCTACCGCGGCAAAGCAAAATTCGTATTTTTGTGCGAGTTCTACGGATTGCTTTGAAGTTTCAACATCAACACCGCAATTTATAATTCCGCCTACATTTTTATCCGGCATACCATTTAATAAATCATCAAGTATGCCTTCGAATTTCTCATCATAATAGTGCGCGTGGGTATCAAAAATAAATGTGTCTGCCATTATCTTATCTTGCATCCTGCAGGAATATCATCTACAAATATTACCTTTGCATCTTCGCCGATATCAGCAGCCAAAATCATACCATTACTTTGGACACCGCATAACTTTGCGGGTTTGAGATTTGATACAACAATTATTGTGCGACCAACTAAATCTTCTGGTTTATACCACTGTGCAATACCGGAAACCACAGTTCTCGGTTTATTTGTGCCATCATTTAAGGTAAGTTTTAATAGTTTTTTGGCTTTCGGTACAGGTTCACATTCGGTGATTTTAGCAGTCAATAACTGAACCTTTGCAAAGTCATCAATAGAAATTTGCTCGATTGTGGCAACATTTTCTATTTTTTCTTTTTCTTCGTTCTCTTTAGCAATCTCTTCCAATGTTTTCTGCAAATCAATTCTGGCAAATAAAGCAACCGCTTCACCGACTTTATATTCCTTAATTGCAAACATCTCGAGTGATTTATTATCTGTTCCGAGTTGTGCAAATATCTTTTCGCAACTTTCAGGTATAAATGGGGTAAGCAATATTGCTAAAATGCGGATGCTTTCTAAAAGATTATAAAGAACTGCGGCAAGGCGCGGTTTGGATGCTTCATCTTTAGCTAAAGCCCAGGGTGTAGTTTCATCGATATACTTATTACAACGCTTGGCGAAATTCATAATCAATTCTGTAGCTTCGGCATTGTGATAGGTGTCCATAAGCTTAAAATATTTGCTGAGTGTATCTTCTGCAGTGGCAAGGAGTTCCTTATCACAAAGTTCGGTAATACTTTCAAAATCTTTCGAAATTTTACCATCGAAGTACTTATTTGTCATAGCAATACTGCGGTTCACAAGATTACCCAAAGTATTTGCAAGGTCACTGTTAAACCGGTTAATAAATGTTTCGTAGGTTATTGTTCCATCCTGCGCGTAAGGAATTTCAGAAAGCAGATAATATCTTACTGCATCAACACCGAAACGATGTGCCAAATCATCGGCATATAAAACATTTCCCTTTGATTTACTCATCTTGTCATCGCCCGAAAGCAAGTCGGAGGCCAAGCGGT
>JAZNUZ010000071.1:0-1931 GCA_045592605.1 Acutalibacteraceae bacterium | reverse complement strand
TACGCGCGTCCGTCAGTGGCTCCCACTCACGGCGTTGAAGGTATGTTCGGTACCAACCCGTTTACCATAGGTGTACCGACAGATGAAGCATTTGACTTTAACTTTGACTGTGCTACATCAATTACACAAAACGGAAAAATTGAGTATTATGAGAGAATCGGCGAAGATGTACACCCGGGAACCATTATTGCGGATGATGGCTCTGCAGTCGAAGGCGACTCGGGCGTTGCGCTAAAGAAAATTAGAAACGGTACGGCCGCTCTTACGACACTTGGTGGAATCGGCGAAGACCTTGGCGGATATAAAGGCTACGGCTTTGCTTTGGCGGTGGAATTTTTCTCTTCGATTCTCCAGGATGGCGCTTACGGAAAGGCGCTTGATGGTAAGGATGAAAACGGAAATATCCGACCTTATCAATTAGGCCACTGGTTTATTGCAATAGATACAGAGCATTTTATGGGTGAAGAAGTTGCGCGTAAAAAGGCAGGGGAAATCTGTCGCAGTATGCGTGCATCTAAAAAAGCACCGGGTCAAGATAGAATCTATACCGCAGGTGAAAAAGAGTATGAAATCGGAATTGCCAGAAAAGAAGGTGTGGCAATAAACGAATCTGTGCAGAAAGAAATTATGGCAGTCCGTGATGAACTCGGACTTACACAATATAAATTTCCTTGGGAGTGTTAAAAATGGATATAAGAAAAGAATCACTTAAAAAGCATTATGAATGGGGCGGAAAAATCGAAGTTATTTCACGTGCACCCATAAACACAAGAGAAGACTTGTCTCTCGCTTACACCCCTGGTGTTGCGGAGCCGTGCCTTGAAATAAATAAGGATATAAATAAGTCCTATGAACTCACACGCCGCTCTAATCTTGTGGCGGTTGTTACTGATGGTACCGCTATTCTCGGACTCGGTGATATCGGTCCCGAAGCGGGTATGCCTGTTATGGAAGGCAAATGTGCGCTCTTTAAAAGTTTTGCCGATGTCGATGCTTTCCCGCTTTGCATAAGGTCAAAGGATGTAGATGAAATTGTAAGAACAATTTATCTCCTTTCAGGTTCGTTCGGCGGAATTAACCTTGAAGATATTGCAGCGCCCAGATGTTTCGAGATAGAAAGAAAACTCAAAGAAATATGCGATATACCCGTTTTCCACGATGACCAGCACGGCACCGCGATTGTTGTTGCGGCAGCTCTGATAAATGCTTTAAAACTTGTTAAAAAAGAAATCGGAAATGTCAAGGTAGTAATTAACGGCGCAGGTTCAGCGGGTATTGCAATCGGTAAGCATCTTATGAATATGGGTGTAAAACACCTTACATTCTGTGACCGTTTCGGTATTATATGTGAAGGGGACGAAAATAACAACCCGGCGCAAGAAGAAATTTCAAAGGTGACAAATCTTGAACACAAAAAGGGCACCCTTGCCGATGCTTTGGTAGGAGCCGATGTATTTATCGGTGTTTCAGCACCTAATCTCGTGTCGGCCGAAATGGTAAAATCAATGGCAAAAGATGCCGTTGTCTTCCCGATGGCTAACCCAACCCCCGAAATAATGCCCGATGTAGCTTTGTCGGCGGGGGCAAGAGTTGTTGGAACAGGACGTTCTGACTTCCCGAATCAGATAAACAATGTACTCGCTTTCCCGGGTATTTTCCGCGGTGCGCTTGACTGCAGAGCTACCTGTATAAACGAAGAAATGAAGGTTGCGACTTCGTATGCGTTAGCATCACTTATCCCTGATGATGAAATAACCGAAGAAAACATAATTGCCACCGCTCTCGATAAACGCGTAGCGGTTGTAGTTGCCGAAGCCGTTAAAAAAGCGGCAAAGGAAACCGGAGTAGCAAGAATTTAGCAGAAAAAATCGTGTTATCGTTTGTTAACACGATTTTTATTTACTTTTAGTAAATATGCAGAAAAGAAAAAG
>JAZNUZ010000070.1:0-9034 GCA_045592605.1 Acutalibacteraceae bacterium | reverse complement strand
AAAAACCACGATGAAATTCATCGTGGTTTTTATCATCCTTATGAGAAGTGTCCTTTCGGACACCTTGTTTTTTATTTTGCAATTTTTTCTCTAAGCTGTGTACTGCTTGTTCCCTTTGTATATGGGAAGTAAACAATTTCAACCTGTTTATCTTTAAAAAATTCTTCGTAGCGTTTAAAACGCTCACTACCCTTATAGTCACTGCCTACAAAAAGTTTTGAGAAATGCCATTTATTCCAGGCTTCACTGTCTTCAGGTACCGACATTACTGCCTTGTCTACGTACTTTATAGAACTTACTATCTCAAGGCGCTCTTCATACGGTATAAATGTTTCTTTGCCCTTGTGAGAAGCATCGGGATGTACGCCTACGATAAGATAATCGCATTGTTTTTTAGCGCGGCGCAGAAGATTTAAGTGGCCTATGTGGAACAAATCAAATGTTCCCGATAAATATCCGATACATACACGGCTTTTCTGTTCTACCCTACCCGATTTGACCTTATAGTCATAACTGTCGGCGCCAAACCCGTGGGCATCGTTTTTGTAATTTTCAATCACTCTTTTATATACGCTATCGTACTCGGGTATAAATAAGGTTTCCCTTTTATATGCATTCTCAACTATAGCTCCCGCTATATCTGCGGTCAGCGACAAATCATTTTCTCCGCCGCTGAACTTAGTGCCTTTGAGTGAGCCGGGGGATACATTCAAAATACGGTTTTTAAAGCCTTGCTTTTCAAGTTCTATATTAACACTTTCTGCAAAACGGCACAGCGCCGCTTTCGACGCGGCATATACCGAGAAAAGTGGGGAACTTACAAGCCCTGCAATAGAGCCCATAAAAGCGCAGTAAAAATCTTCTTCACTCTTTATACGCTCATAAAACATTTTGATAATTTTTATAGTAGAAGCCGTATTAACGGTCAAAAGATTGTCGATTTCGGCATTATGAAGATGCTGGAAACCTGCAACGTAACCAAAACCTGCAGTAAGCATAAGGAACTTGATTTCTTTATCTTTTGCCAATGTTTCTATTGTGCTTTCATCAAATTCCAAAAGATTACAATATATGTAAGAACTGTTTTGTTCTATTTTCTCATCGGGACTGCTTTTATCAAGAATGTAAACGTAGTAACCGTCTTTTATAAGTTTCTTTGTGATTGCAAGACCTATGCCGTTACTTCCACCTACAACAACCGCTTTCAACATAAAAATTCCCCCTTCGGTGAAATACTACCTTATTATACCAAATACAGTCGTATTTTGCAAGATAAAAGAAAAGCAGGGTTTACCCTGCTTTATTCCTTTCCGAATTCTCGGACAATATTTATCATAAGAGCTACTCCATATGCCAAAGCTGATTTATCAAAGGTGACATTCGGGTTATGGAGTGGATATTTATACCCTTCTTTTTTCTCTCCCGCCGACAAAAGAGCCATGGCGGTAGGCACTTCCCTACTAATATAGGCAAAATCTTCACTTCCGCCACCGCGTGTACCTTCGGGTAAAAGAATTACCTTTTCTTCCCCGACTGTTTTCCTTGCCGAAGTAAGTGCGGTTTTTAACATTTTTTCATCATTCTTAAAAGGGGGACAACCCGATAAAAAGTTTACTTTGCCCGTGACTCTTAGCGTTTCGCAAACTCCCTTTACTATAGTTTCTATTCTTGCCTTTACATATTCTTGTATCTCACTACTATAGGCTCTGGCAGTGCCTGACATTAGAAGTTTTGATGGAATAGCGTTTGCGGCGTCACCGCTATTTATTTTACCGATGGTTACAACTGCGGTGTCTGCTATCGGCAATTCGTGCGAAGATATATTTTGAAGTACGGTTACAATATTCGCCGCGGCTGTTATCGGACTGCGGCCCAAATGCGGCTCGGCGCCGTGAGAGCCAATGCCTTCTATTTCAATATCGAAAAAATCGGCAGATGGTGCTATTTCACCCGCATTTGCAAAAATAAATGTACCCGTAGGAAAATCAGTTCCGCTTGTCACGTGAATCATAAATGCCGCATCAACATTATCGAGAACTCCTGATTCAATCATATCCTTGCAGCCTAGAAGCGTTTCTTCGGCAGGTTGAAACATAAGTTTTACGGCGGTATCACATAAAAAATCTGCTTGTTTTAATACCCTTGCTGCACCTAAAAGAATTGCGGTATGCATCGCGTGACCACAGGCGTGTATAGGCCCTTTTCCTTCAATATTTATAGCATCCATATCGGCGCGTAAAAGAAGTGTTCGCTGAGCTGATGGACTACCCAAAAGGGCGGTAAGTCCACACTTTCCGCACTCATTTATAGTAATACCCATTTCGGCAAGTCTTTTACTGACATACTCCTTTGTTTTGTGGAGATTGAATCCCGTTTCGGCATTGGAACACAAATACTCATAGTCCTTTTCCAGTTGAGTTGTGTCTATTTTTTCGGTATTTTTATACATTTTTTCACCCTGAATTATTTTCCACAGAGTTTATAAATATATACAAAAAAATCACCGTGCAAAACACGGTCGGGTAACTTAATTAAAACATTAAATTGTTTCAAATTTAAACATAATTTCGGTTTTTACCGTTTCGTTTGGCCCAAGCGACTTTAATGTTCCGTTTTCGCGCTCAAAACGTCTGCCCATAATATAATTGTTGCTCGGCTCCAACGCGCAGACATAGTCGCCACTCGCCATACTTCTCCAGTGTGCGAGAACAGGTAAGGTTTCGCTCCAGGTCATTTCCATACGTACTTTTAATTCTCCATTAACTATAGCGGCCTTTCTTTCCATTTTTTCGTGGAAGAATACTCTTTCTTCTTCACCGACTATAGGCTCTGAGAACGTAGTTTCTTTGCCGAGTCCGGTTTCTGCAAACGGTGTTCTCGCGCTTGTTTTACGGTCTTTCGGCAATTCAAGGTGTGCCGCACTTGACACAAGCGGATAACCGAAATTACAGTGGTAAAGCACTGCATATTCTTCATCCTTAAAGCCCAAATTTGTAATTTCATCCGAAACGATAATTTCTGCGCCCATCTTCTTGATATTTATGGTGCGCTTGAGTTCCAATGTGTATCCAAACAAAGCCGTTTCTCTGACAGTACCTTTTACGATAATGAATTCATCATTTTCATCAATCGAAATCATATCGGCGGCAATACCGTGGTAGCGGCCGTGTTGTGTCTGCCACTCATCCCCGTCTCTATGAGCACCACCCGTGGTACGAAGTCCGCAGGTATAAAGCATACCGCCCGGAAAAGTATTGAGAAATTCCATTTCGTAAGGGTTTATTACCGCTGTATTATCATACCCATTTCTGCTGATAAATGTGGTATTTACACCCTTATAACGCACTTGACCTATGTCGAGACCTGTATCGGGCAAGATATCCAGCTGCAGTCCGTCGGCAGTATTTATCTCTATAACCGACATTCCCTTTGCCTTGCCCTCAGTAATATTCACCCTTCTTACAGAATAAAGTTGTCCGGGATGACATATATAACCGCTTCTCTCTATTTCTTGCGCATTATGTTCTAAACTCATACTCATCGCTCCTTTTATCTGAATTATACATTAAACTTTTTAGGGTTTCAAGTAAATTTATACCATAATCGACAAAAAACACTAATAGGCTTGAAATATCTAAAAAATATGATATAATGTATCTATACTACTCTTTTATGAAATTAAGGAGTTTAAATATGAAGAATATTAGAAATTTAGAAGGCATGAAAAGTTTCATAAGGGCTGCCGAAAGTCTTTTTGAACTGGTTATCTTGTCATTTGTTTATTATTTAATCTGGCGCCACGGCTATGAAGGAGCTAATTTCCCTGATTATTTTTATAATGGTAAATATGTCCTTGCCGGTGTTTATATGCTTCTTGTTATGGGTCTGTTTTTCGGTATGGATGGTTTTAAATTCGGTCATCTGCGTATAACCGATACACTGATTTCTCAGACCATCGCTTTATTTATAGCGAATTTTATAACCTACTGGCAACTTTGTCTTATCGCCAATACGGTGATTTCACCTATGCCAATTTGTATGCTTATGGTAGTTGAATTTGTTATTATTGCGGTTTTAATAATAATTTACAACGCCATATATCATAAACTTTATGCCCCTAAAAACATTGCGATGATTTACGGCAGAAACTCAGCTGTAACACTTAAATTTAAAATGGAAACACGTCCTGATAAGTATAATATCTCGGAACTTATTCCGATTGAGGATGGACTCGAAACTATTTGCGAACGCATAAAAGAGTTCGATACCGTTATCATTAACGATGTTCCGTCGGGCATCCGTAACGATATTTTAAAATTCTGCTATCAGCATAAAATATACACATTCCTTACTCCTAAACTTACCGATATCGTTGTTCGCGGCGCTTCAAGAATTAATCTTTTTGACACTCCGCTATTCTTGGTAAGAAACAACGGTCTTAATCCGACACAAAGATTTTTTAAACGTTTACTCGACCTTTTAATCAGTCTTCCCGCTATGGTGATTGCGGCACCGGTTATGCTGGTGGTTGCTCTTGCTATAAAAATAGAAGATGGTGGCCCTGTATTTTATAAGCAGGAACGTATAACCCGTGATGGTCGCCCGTTTAAAATCATTAAATTCAGAAGTATGATTGTAGATGCTGAAAAGAATGGTGTTCCGCAGTTAGCATCAAGCGATGACTCACGTATTACAAAGGTCGGCAACTTTATCCGTATGTGCCGTCTGGATGAAATTCCGCAGATTCTCAATATCATCAAAGGCGATATGAGTATTGTAGGACCGCGCCCCGAAAGACAGGAATATATAGATGAATTCTGTAAAGAAACTCCTGAATTCACCTACCGCACAAAAGTAAAGGGCGGACTTACAGGATATGCACAGATTTACGGCAAATACAACACAACCCCGTACGATAAGTTACGCCTTGATATGATGTACATTGAAAACTATTCTCTGCTTTTAGATATTAAGCTAATACTTATGACCATACGTATTCTCTTCAAAAAAGAAAGTACCGAAGGCATTGATATAGCCGATATATATGAAAAGAAAGCAGAAGAATTGATTGAAAATCTGTCACACGAATCTGATGCCGATATTGCGAAATAGCAAAGGAGTGCCAAAATGGAGAATAAACTCGTATCTATAATCACACCGTGTTATAACGGAGCAAAATATATATCCCAGACAATCGACTCGGTTATTAAACAAACATATACCGACTGGGAAATGATTATCATTGATGACGGTTCAAAAGATAATTCTGCAGAAATTGTTGAAGAATATATGAAAAAAGAACCGAGAATTCGCCTTGTAAAACAACAGAACGCAGGTTCTGCGGCGGCAAGAAATAACGGTATCCGCCAGGCAAACGGTCGATACATAGCCTTGTTGGATGCAGATGATTTATGGTATCCAGAGTTCTTGGAAAAACAAACTGCATTTATGGAAAAGAATGACGCGGTATGTGTTTACTGCTCATACACTCCTATAGATGAAGATTCAAAACCCATTCTTCGCCCCGTTATAGCAAAGCCCGTTATAACCACCCGTGATATGAAGGTTATGAACCAGATTGGTTGTCTCTCAGGTCTTTATGACACCACACGGCACGGTAAAATTTATTTAAAAGAAGAACTCAAAAGTCTCAGAGATGACTACGCTTATTGGTATGATATAGTTGCTCTTGAAGATAAAGCATACGGAAACGATGAAATACTTGCCGAATACCGCGTGTTTGCAGGTTCCACAACCGGCAAGAAATATAAACTCATCGGCAAACAGTTCAAGTTCTACAGAACCTATCTGAAGGAAAACTTCTTTGAGGCGGCCATCAATACAATGCGTTGGGGACTTGCAGGACTTAAAAAATTTATGTAATAATAAGAAAAACCTTCTATAGATTTCTCTATAGAAGGTTTTTTACTTTTGCTTATTTGCGCCGTATACACCCACAATAATGAGTATACAGAAAATCAGTTGCAGTAGTGATAAACTTTCTTTTAATATCACTACACCCGCAAAAACCGATACTACTGTTATTACATTCGAATAGGATGCGGCGCGGATTGCCGATATTTTTGTTGTTGCAAAATTATATATGAGAAATGCCGCGACACTCGAAAAAATAGCGAGATAACCGATTGACAACCAAAATCCGCCACTTACCGCCGCCGAACATAATTCGGTTATATAATTTTTACAGAGAACAGACAACGATATAATATTAAAACCTACCGCACCCACCAAAAACATCATATAGGTACGCTCTACGGGTGTGAATTTATCCGACTCACTGCGGCTTAAAATATTAAAGACAGCCGCGCACAAAACCGCCGCCAACAACAAAACAATTCCTATGAAACTGTTATTATTCTGGTTGTTTGAAGTTATACTCAAAAAAACCAGTCCCGAAAGTGAGAGAAGCGAAAACACTATTTGTCTTATCGTTGGTTTTTCTCGCAAAAAAGCGGCGGATATTATAATCACCGCTATTGGCACGAGCGATATGATAACACCCGAAACACCACTCGAAGTACTGTTTATACCATATAATTCAAATATAAAATACAGCAGCGGTTGGCAGACCGCCATAAGTAAAAGTTTTCCTTTTTTCTTATGCTTAAAATCTAATTTTATAATTCGCAGTAACCATAAAATATTAAGACATAAAAATGCCACTGTAAAGCGTACCGACAAAATAATCAACGGGTGCGCATACTGTAGCGCAGTCTTTGAAAAAAGAAAACTGAATCCGAATATTATATTTGGAACAAGTGCGGCAATATTGCCCCATATTTCATCTCTTTTATTCATTTTACTTCCCCTATGGTTTATTACAGGGTTAATTATATCGTTTATGCCGAGTATTTGCAAGATATATTATTTGAGTTTTTCTTCTCTCTTTATTTTTTCTACAAAATCATCGTATTCTACAAATTCTTCGGGTTTTGTATCTCTCTGCCTTAATATCGCCAGTTCATCATCTACTGAATAAATTTCGCGAATTCGGTTAACTACCCTTTGTTTGTAGGAAACGGTGGGGATGTCTTTATGCAATTCCGCCGTTTCTTCTTCGTTCATTTCTCTGATAGTTCCGTTATAATCTATTTTCATTATGCTCTAACCCCCCATATTTCAATTACTGCACCTATCGGGAAAGAGGCAAATGCAAGTGTTAATTCATCTATTGGTTTTTCGGATTCTATATACCCTATCGGCACAGTTAAGCTGCTACCAACTCTTAAATTGGTTGTGGTTGCGGGGAACACACATAATATATGGTTGTATACTCTCAATGTACGAACAAATGTGTAAGCTGCGTTAGTTGTTGCTTTTGCCGTTGCTGAGAAAAACTCTCTCGATTTTTCGCCCGATTTAATATTTAATCGTATTGCGGCGGTATCTTCTTTCGAAGAGTTCCACTTAACACTTATAAAAACATCTTTAAAACTATAAGGCGCTCCATCAGGCTCTGTGTTTCGCGTAATAGCAGAAACGCCTTCTTCAGTTACTTCTATAGTTTCGATTAGTTCGTATTTATCGTTTACAACGCTCGAAAGTGCTTGTGCTACCGCTTTGCCGCTTTGCGCATTATCACTCTCCGGATTGTAATTTTCATCTATCTGCGCTAATAACACATTTGCCTGTAGACCGGGGATAATCCCATTATTATAAAAAGCCATTTTTATTCCCCCCTTTATGCTTTCCATCTTGCCATTACATAGTAACGGCCGGTTATATTTGTTTCACTGCTCAATTCTCTGATACTATACGGTCTGTACGAAGGTGTACTTTCGGACATAGTTAAAGACTGCTCCAAGCAAGAGCTTATATGAGCGGCTTCAACATAATTCAGTGTAAATTGAGTATGTGTAGTACCGTATAGTGAGAACGGATATTTGATTTGCGGGAAGGCGTTTGCGGCTGAATAATGGCCATCTGTAACCTTGTTGGTAAAAGTAGTAACCAAGGATGCACTCGCCCACATTTCCGCCATACCGCTATTCCATTTTCGGTATGTCCATTTATCTATTACACCCTGTTCTACAATAAAATCCGCCACAGTATCATCATCGGTAATAACTACATAGCAGTCTTTAGGTTTTACTGCCAGAGCATTGTATTCCGCCTTTGTGCCCACCCAAAAACGTAATACTAAACCTTTATTGATTTCTTCAATACTTTTAATAAAACCGCCGTCTGAAATTTCATTTTTAATATTCTCGAGTTCCCCTGCCGATTTGTTTGCTTGTTCGGTTGCGTTTTGGCACTCAGTAAGAATAGTATCAACCACAACACATTTTTCGGCGGCGGCTATACTGAACTGAGCATTCAACCGCGCCTCATTGGCGCTTTGAACCGCTATTTTACTGTTTTCTTCGGTACTTTTGGCTGCGTTTTCCGTAACTAATGCAAATTCTTCTATTTCATCTTTAATCTCATCCGCTTTAGAAGCATACTCTTTAGTTGAAGCATACATATTTTTTATGTTTTCTTCATACTCTGAAATATTTTCGAATAGTTCTTTTTCCTGTACCGCATCCTTAGTTACATTATCAAAATATATTTTAACTTCAGGGCTCAAAACGGTGCCTATAGCGTCGCCGTTGCCATCAAGTGCAGTTATTACCAAAACCGCCGAAATCTGTTCTCCGAAGCAGGTCATACAAAACGGAATGCTACGGCTTACCGTGTTATTTACCGCCTCGATATTTTCCGATGGATTATAACCTGCATTTAACGAATTAAAGTCAATTCTGTATACAAACCGAGCTCCAGGATAAGCCTTTTCAATATTCTGTTTGTAAGCTTCATCTAACACAAAGTCAACCCTTGTTGCATTGTCTTCGTACCTTACGCCGCCATACTGTAGAGTGGGCGGCAAGGATTTTTCGCCGCCAAGCGTGTAAGTTACAGTCCTTATTGACATATTTCTTCTCCTTAAAATAAATTGCCCACAAAAACAGGGCGTTACTGAAATCAGTAACGCCCTATACTTTAATCCTATACATAAAATTTTGATTTGTCA
>JAZNUZ010000069.1:0-10491 GCA_045592605.1 Acutalibacteraceae bacterium | reverse complement strand
AACCTTCTTCCCTCACGCGGCGTTGCTGCATCAGAGTTTCCTCCATTGTGCAATATCCCCCACTGCTGCCTCCCGTAGGAGTCTGGGCCGTGTCTCAGTCCCAATGTGGCCGTTCAACCTCTCAGTCCGGCTACCGATCGTAGGCTTGGTGGGCCGTTACCTCACCAACTACCTAATCGGACGCGAGTCCATCTTACAGCGGATTGCTCCTTTGGTATGTCCGAGATGCCTCGGTCATACGTTATGCGGTATTAGCAGTCGTTTCCAACTGTTGTCCCCCTCTGTAAGGCAGGTTACTCACGCGTTACTCACCCGTCCGCCACTAAGACACACAAGAAAATCTTGTAGCAAGCTACCGTCAAATCAGCGTGTGTCTCCGTTCGACTTGCATGTGTTAGGCACGCCGCCAGCGTTCGTCCTGAGCCAGGATCAAACTCTCTAAAATATTTTATCTCAACACTTCTCTGTGTTAAAATCTACTTTAAAAAGCTTTTAGCTCTTTTTCGATACTGACGTATCTTTGTCCTTGTTTACTCTCTCGATTTCTCTTAAGAATTGTCGGGTCCTTATTATTGTCGTTGTTTAATTTTCAAGGTCCATTTTTGCACCCCCGTTTTTTGGGCGCTCAATAATAATACCAAACAGAAACCCTTTTGTCAAGCCTTTTTTTAACTTTTTTTGATATTTTTTTTAGTTTTGTTTTTGTGCACAATATATGGTGGTTGGTATGGGTTTTTTATACTATTTTCCACATAAAAAATACACCCTGCAAGGTAACACAGGGTGTATATATTATATATAATGTATATCGCGGTTAATCTAATTCGAAAGCGCCCGTATAAAGTTGATAATAGGTGCCTTTCTCCGCCATTAGCTTTTCGTGGTTTCCGCGCTCGATTATTCTGCCCTTTTCTAACACCATAATAACATCTGAGTTGCGGACAGTTGATAATCGGTGAGCAATAACAAACACCGTTCTGCCTTCCATAAGTTTATCCATACCACGTTGCACTATCGCTTCGGTACGGGTATCGATTGATGAAGTGGCTTCATCCATTATCATAACCGGTGGGTCTGCAACCGCTGCACGTGCAATCGCAATAAGCTGCCGCTGACCTTGGGAAATATTAGCGCCGTTGCCTGAGAGTTCGGTATTATATCCTTCCGGCAAATGAGAAATAAAATCATCGGCACCGACAAGTTTTGCCGCGGCAATACATTCTTCATCTGTTGCATCAAGTCTTCCGTAACGGATATTTTCAAGTACCGTACCCGTAAACAGATTTGTATCCTGAAGCACTATACCGAGAGAGCGCCTTAAATCCGACTTTCTTATTTTATTAATGTTAATTCCATCATAACGGATTTTACCATCGGCAATATCGTAAAAACGGTTAATAAGGTTGGTTATAGTGGTTTTACCCGCACCCGTAGCGCCGACAAAGGCGACCTTTTGGCCGGGCTCGGCATAAACAGAGACATTGTGAAGAACTGTTTTTTCTTCTGTATATCCGAAGTCAACATCAAAAAGGCGCACATCACCCGTTACTCTTGTATAGGTTAGCGTTCCATCGTGATGCGGATGTCGCCATGCCCACATACCAGTACGCTCATCGCACTCGGTAATATTGCCTTCATTATCCACCTTACAGTTAACGAGCGTTACATAGCCTTCATCAGTTTCGGCTTTTTCATCCATCAGTTCAAATATACGCTCAGCACCAGCCATACCCATAACAATGGAATTTATCTGCTGGGTTGCCTGATTTATATTGGCGGTGAACTGCTTAACCATATTAAGAAAAGGAACTACAATACTGACGCCTATAGGCATACCCGAAAGCGATAAATTGGGCACATTAGACACTACCAAAATACCGCCGACAACCGCAATACACACATACAGTATATTACCAATATTCATATTAATCGGTCCTAACATATTTGCATACGCGTGGGCGCGGTAAGCATCATTATAGAGCTGATTGTTGATTTTTTCAAATTCTTCCTTACACTCATCTTCGTGGCAAAAGACCTTTACAACCCTTTGTCCGTTCATCATTTCCTGAACGAAGCCCTCGGTTTTACCCACTGCCATTTGCTGACGCATAAAGTATTTTGCACTACCGCCGCCAACCTTTTTGGTGATTACCGATATTGCTAAAACGCCCAATACAGCAACCAAGGTAAGCCACACGCTGAAATAGAGCATAATTGAGAAAACGCAAATCGCAATAGATGCCGACTGCAAAAGCGACGGTAGAGATTGTGACACCAACTGTCTTAATGTATCAATATCATTGGTATAGCGGCTCATAATATCGCCGTGCTTATGTGTGTCAAAGTACCTAATAGGCAGGTTCTGCATACCGCCGAACATAGTACAGCGCATCTTTTTAAGGAAGCCCTGCGTTATATACGCCATAAGCTGTGTATGGATTGTTATTGCGATAATTGACAACACGTAAAGCGAAACCAGTATCAGTATTTTGGATACTATTTCAGGCTTTGCCGATGCCCAGTCTCCCGTAGACTGCCACTTTTGTATGGTTTCGATTACCTTTTGAATAAAAAGTCCGGGTATTGCCGATGCCACGGCTGAAAAAAGTATACATACACAGGTAATAGGCGCTAAAACGGGGTAGTAACCGAAAAGCATTTTTACGGTACGGGAAAGTGTTTTGAGATTCAGTTTTTTGCCCTGCGGTCTCATATTGGCAGGTGAGTTTCTTCCATTCATTGCCATATTACTCATCCTCCCCCGTATGAATTTGCTGCTGGTAAACTTCCCTGTATATTTCACTGTTTTTAAGAAGCTCTTCATGATTTCCGACAGCCGAAATCTCGCCGCCATCCATAACGATAATCATATCGGCATCCATAACAGATGAAATTCTTTGAGCAATAATAATTTTAGTGGTTTCGGGAATAAACTTTTTGAGCTCGGCGCGGATACTCGCATCTGTTCTGGTGTCGATAGCACTTGTCGAGTCATCCAAAATAAGTATCTTCGGCTTTTTAAGCAATGCACGAGCAATACAAAGGCGCTGTCTTTGTCCACCCGACACATTTGTGCCGCCCTGCTCAATATAGGTATCGTAGCCATCAGGGAACGAAGTAATAAACTCATCGGCATTAGCCATTTTACAGGCTTCTATTATCTGCTCATCGGTGGCGTTTTCATCGCCCCATCGCAGATTATCCTTAATAGTTCCGGAGAAAAGCTGATTTTTCTGCAGCACAAAGGAAACTGCATCGCGCAGTGTTGTTATGTTGTATTCCTTAACATTTATACCGCCCACTCTTACTTCGCCATCATTCACATCGTAAAGGCGGGGAATAAGCTGTGTAAGGGTTGATTTACTCGAACCGGTACCGCCGATAATGCCGACAGTTGACCCTGAGTCGATATGAAGATTAATATTTTTAAGCGATAAATTATTTTTATTTCTCGCATACGAGTGTGATACATTTATAAAATCAACCGAGCCGTCGGCAACTTTCCTGTCAGCACCATCGGGAGAGACTATTGCCGGTTTTTCTTCAAGCACTTCGCATATGCGCTTCATACTTTCAATCGACATAGTGAGCATTACATAAATCATCGACAGCATCATAAGTGACATAAGTATCTGCATACCGTAGGTCAGCATTGCAGAAATCTGACCAACATTTACGGTAGTGCCGCGCGAAGTTATTGCCATCATAGAGCCGACAAGCAGTACAAACGACATATTAAAATAACTACAGAACTGCATAAGTGGCATATTAAAGGCGACTATGCGTTCGGCTTTGGTAAAGTCACCGCATATATCTTCTGCCGCCGCATCGAACTTGTGTTTTTCATACTCTTCACGGGAAAATCCTTTAACCACGCGGATACCCATAACATTTTCTTCGATAGATTCATTTAATCGGTCGTATTTTTTAAACACGCGACGGAATGCAGGCATAGCCTTACGCGCCACCATAAGCAGACCGAACACAAGAATCGGTACAACTATAACAAATGTTGTTGACAGTGCGCCGCCCATAGTATATGCCATAGTTATTGAGAAAACAAACATAAGCGGACTGCGGATGGCAGTACGTATGAGCATCATGTAAGCCATCTGCACATTTGTTACATCGGTTGTCAGACGGGTTACGAGCGAAGATGATGAAAACTTATCAATGTTTTCGAATGAAAATGACTGTACCGCGGAAAATAAATCGTGGCGCAGATTTTTCGCAAAGCCCGATGATGCCTTAGCACAGGTAAATCCCGCTATGCCGCCACAAGCCAGTGACACAAGCGCCATACACACAAGCACAAGACCTGTTTTTGCAATTTCGGCAACGGGCACTCCCGCGCTTATACTGTTAATCAAATTCGCCGTGATAAAGGGTATTAAACATTCAATACCCGCTTCCCCCACCATTAAAATCAGCGTTATAATGCTGGGAACTTTATATTCACGGATGCTTTTTGCTAATTTCTTAACCATTTTGTTCCCTTTTACCTTCTTTTTTAAGAGTTAATCATTACCAACTATTATACGGCTTTTTCGCCCTAATATCAAGCCGTAATTTGTTAACTTTTTAAAAACAAAAGAGCCCTTCTTTTTTGAAAGGCTCTTTTTTAGAAATTTTTAATTAGTCACGCTTTTTGTTGCGGAAGCCACGGCGCGGTTTGCGCTCTGCATCCACTTCATCTGCGCCTTCTTCTACCACTGCGCCGTTTATTTCAACAAGCGCATCGCGGCGAGAAAGATTTATTCTGCCCTGGTCATCGATTTCGGTAACCTTAACTATTACCTGGTCACCAACGGCTACGACATCTTCAACCTTTTCAACTCTCTTTACATCGAGTTTGCTTATGTGAACGAGACCTTCTTTGCCGGGTGCTATTTCAACAAATGCACCGAAGTTCATAATTCTTGTTACCTTACCGCTGTAGACAGCACCGATTTCGGGGTCGTTAGCGATGGTTTCAATAATCATAACAGCCTGTTTTGCCTTATCGATATCCAAAGCAGCGATAAATACGTGACCATCTTCTTCGATATTGATGGTACATTCACACTGCTCTTGAATTGACTGGATAACCTTACCCTGTTTACCGATAACATCACCGATTTTGTCAGGACTGATAACGGTTGTGAGCATCTTGGGAGCATATTTCGAAAGTTCTGCTCTCGGCTCAGAAATTACAGGTAACATAATGTCATCAAGGATATAGTTACGAGCTTTATTGGTTTTTGCAAAGGCTTCTTTAATAATTTCGGGTGTCAAACCGTGTACCTTTAAGTCCATCTGAATTGCGGTGATACCTTTTTTAGTACCTGCAACCTTAAAGTCCATATCGCCATAGAAGTCTTCAAGACCTTGAATGTCAACCATTGTCATGAAGTCACCGTATACACCTTCATCCCCTGTGATAAGACCGCAGGAAATACCGGCAACGGGAGCCTTAATCGGAACGCCTGCCGCCATAAGCGCCAAGGTAGAACCGCAGATAGAAGCCTGTGAAGTTGAGCCGTTACTTGAAAGAACTTCACTTACAACTCGAATAGCATAAGGGAACTCTTCAACGCTCGGAAGAACGGGAACAAGTGCGCGTTCAGCCAAAGCACCGTGACCAATTTCACGTCTGCCCGGACCGCGAGAAGGCTTGGTTTCACCAACCGAGTAGGATGGGAAGTTGTAGTGGTGGATATATCTTTTTTCGGTTTCTTCATCAAGTCCATCAAGCTTCTGAGCATCGCTTACAGATGCGAGAGTTGCAACCGAGAGAACCTGTGTCTGTCCACGAGTGAACATACCAGAACCGTGTACACGGGAAAGCAAATCAACCTGTGCGTTCAAAGGACGGATTTCATCAATACCACGACCATCAACACGCTTCTTTTCGTTCTTGAGCCAATCACGTACAACGTGCTTCTGAACAAGATACATAATTTCATCGAGCTTGGCTTCGTTTCCTTCAAAACGCTCATCAAACTTTTCGTGTACTGCGTTGTAGATAGGAAGCAACGCGGCATCTCTTACGAGTTTATCATCGGTATCAAGAGCTTTCTTTACATCTTCTATACAGAATTCTTCGATTTCTGACATAATAGCAGGGTCTGGGTCGTTGGATTCAAACTCAAACTTCGGCTTGCCGATTTCTGCAACGATTGAGTTTATGAATTTAACAACTTCTTTGTTTACTTCGTGGCCCTTCATAATGGCATCGAACATAACATCATCCGGAATTTCGTTACCGCCCGCTTCAATCATAGCAACCAAATCTGCAGTTGAAGATACTGTCAAATCAAGTTCTGTTTTTGCGCGCTGTTCGAGTGTCGGGTTAATAACAATTTCACCATCAACAAGACCTACTTCGACACTGGAAATAGGACCTGCCCACGGAATATCAGAAATAGCAATAGCTGTAGATACACCGATTGCCGCAGCAACTTCAGGTGAGCAGTCTGGGTCTACCGACATAACGGTTGCAACAACTGCGCAGTCATTACGCATATCCTTCGGGAAGAGCGGTCTTATCGGACGGTCGATACATCTGCCGGCCAAAACCGCCTTGTCTGTAGCCTTACCTTCACGGCGTGTAAACGAACCGGGGAAACGGCCTACAGCGTACATTTTTTCTTCATAGTCAACTGATAATGGGAAGAAATCAACGCCTTCACGCGGTTTTGCAGATGCGGTTACGGTACAAAGCACCTGGGTTTCGCCGTATGATGCCAAAACTGCCGCATTAGCGAGTTGTGCCATTTTGCCGGTTTCGATTTTAAGGGGTCTGCCGGCAAGTTCGGTTTCATAAACCTTGTAGTTTTCAAACATAATTTTTACCTCCTAAACATTTTGAGGTGCTTCCGTTTAGCAATAAATTCATAACCGGAGTTTCCGACTATCAATTTACCGCTAAACAACGAAAAACCTCTTTTTTAATAATACAATAAGGCAGACCGTAAAAGGTCCGCCTTATATAAATTACTTACGAAGACCAAGCTTTTTGATGATAGCACGGTATCTTTCGATATCGTTCTTCTGCAAGTATGCGAGTAGGTTACGTCTGTGACCTACCATCTTCATAAGGCCACGGCGAGAATGGTGGTCCTTAGCGTGTACCTTAAGATGCGCATTGAGTTCGTTGATACGGTTTGTGAGAAGAGCAATCTGAACTTCAGGAGAACCTGTGTCGCCTTCGTGCACAGCGTAATCAGCGATAATCTGCTGCTTTTGTTCCTTTAACATTTGTTTTCACTCCCTTTTAAAATAATGCCTGAACCGAGCGATAGGTCATAAGTGGTCCCCGCAGGGCAGTCACCTAAAGCACAGTAAAGGTAATGCGGTCATGTTTTCACAACCTTCGGTATTATAACACAATTTTTTACAAATGTAAAGTACTACTTATTGTACCCGTTTTTTCTGTAAATAACAAATTGTAGTGATTTTTTTATTTTTTTGTAAAAAAACCTTTTATTTTTTTCGGTTTTAATATAAAATAAAGTAAATGGGGGTGTTTTTATTGCCAAACACAATAAGAATGAAAATCGGCGGAATAGAATATTCGGTAACAAGCGATGATGATGAAGCTTACATCCGTTCTCTTGGCAGCGAACTTGAACGCCGCATCCACGACATCCAAAAACGCAGTCCCTTTTTATCTACAACAATGTCGGCTATCGTTACGGCGCTTGATGCGTTGGATGAATGTAAAAAAGAGGCCGCCGAAAACGAAAGACTGCGACTTGAAATCAAGAAACTTCTTGAAGAAACCGCCTGTGCTAAGCTCGATGCAGACATTCTGCGCCGCAAATTAGACCAACTTTCAGGTAATGAAGAAAATTATAGCAATAATTCAGACGGAGATTTACCATTCTAATGAAAACTTTTGAAGTTCTCTCCCCTGTCGGAAATGGGGAAATGCTCATCGCCGCCGTACGAAGCGGTGCCGATGCAGTATATCTTGGCGGTGCGCACTTTAATGCGCGTAGAAATGCCGAGAATTTTTCCGACCATGAGCTTAAACAAGCAATAGAATATTGTCATATTCGTGGGGTTAAGGTTTTCTTAACCCTTAATATTGTTATATCAGAAAACGAAATGTCAGAAGCGGTATCTTTGGCGGAAAACGCATATCACTATGGTATAGATGGTATCATTTGCGCCGATTTGGGCCTTGTGTCTCTATTGCACCGCCGTTTCCCATCTTTGCCGCTACACGCATCAACCCAGATGACCGTAACAAATGCCGCCGCTTTGCCAATGCTTAAAAAACTCGGCGTTTCACGAGTGGTGTTGCCGCGTGAGATGAGCAGAGAACAAATTCGTGAATTCTGCGAAAAGGCAAGTAAAGAAAATATCGAAGTTGAAGTTTTTGTGCACGGCGCACTTTGTATGAGTGTTTCGGGACAGTGTTTAATGAGCGCTATGCTCGGTGGCAGAAGCGGTAACCGCGGTTTGTGCGCGGGTACTTGCAGACTTCCCTTTAGTGCTGATAACAGCGGCTCATATGATTTAAGCCTTAAAGATTTAAGTCTACTCGATTATATCGGGGAGCTTAAAAATATGGGTGTGACATCCTTTAAAATTGAAGGCCGAATGAAGCGCCCCGAATATGTCGCGGCTGCAACCGCGGCAGTAAGAAGCGCGGTAGACCAAAACTTTGTTCCCGACGAACTACGTACTGCGCTTTGTAATGTTTTCTCGCGTTCGGGTTTCACCGACCGATATTTTGGCGGTGTCTTATCCCCTGATATGTTCGGTATAAGAACTTTAGATGATGTTCAAAGTTCCCCCGAAGCCTTTCCAAAACTGCACGAAATTTACCGTAACGAACGGCAGAGCATACCCATTACCGCCGTGTTGTCGGTAACGGCAAACGAAAAAATTAAATTATCTTTGATTGATGGCGAAAACACCGCTGAAGTCTCAGGCGATATGCCCGAAAAAGCAATAAACCGACCTATAACACGGGAAATGTTGCTCGGAAACCTACAAAAATTCGGTGGTACACCCTACTTTTTAAAGGATACAAAAATTATTCTCGATGATGGACTCTCTGTAAGCGCGAAAGTTGTCAACAGTCTGCGCCGCGATTGTGTAGAACAACTGAATTCCTTACGCGCCAAACCTAAAAAGACAGATATTGTTGATATATCCCCCGATAATTACTCTCAGCCGGTTCAAAAGACACCCGAACTGTTCTGCCGCTTTGAAAGCGCGGAACAACTACCCGAAAGCTTTGATGGGATAAAATATGTTTCTTTGCCGCTCGAGAGTGATACCAATAATATCTATATCCCCGACAGTGTTGTAAAAGTGGTGGACATTCCGCGAAATTTTGATGCCGAAATAAAAAAGAAAACTCTTGTTGACTTTAAAAATAAAGGCTTTACTCATGCGCTTTGCTCTACATTGGCGGATTTCTCGGTTGCTGCCGATATGGGTTTCTCTGTCATAGGCGGCACGGGACTTAATGTGTTTAATTCGTTTTCGGCTAAGTTCTTATTTGATAATAATGCTTCTGCAGTCATACTCTCTCCCGAAATACAACTTCGTAATATTTCCGCCGTTATGGGAAATGTCGGCATAATCGCTTACGGAAATATACCGCTTATGCTCACAGCCAACTGTCCGATTAAAAACAAGATGAGTTGTAGCGAATGCGGCCGCGCAAAATCCCTGACCGACCGTAAAGGTGTCGAATTCCCTGTCAGATGCCGCGGGGGTATGAGTGAAATATTAAACTCCCGACCGATATGGCTTGCCGACAGAATGGATGAGATAAATTGCGATTTTGCAGTTCTTTATTTTACCGATGAATCAAACAAACGTGTAAAAGAGATTATAAGCGCCTATAAAAACGGCGCCGAGTCCGATACAGAATATACGCGCGGACTCTATTACCGCGGCATTATATAAACAAAAACAGGATGGCAGTGGCGTTGTATCCGTAAGGACACAACGCCAGTTTTATTCGCATTACAGCGAGTTTTATTGCTTCGCAGTTGTATTTGGGCTTTGCCCAAGTGGTATTGCCTTCGGCAGTTTTGGGGCGAATAAAATAACACTAAAACCATCAGGTTTTAATATCACTTTGCCGTTAGGCAAAATATAACTGTGAGACCTGTCTCACAATATCACTTTCTATGAGACGGGTAAAGGGTTTTAGGTTCTCCTAATAAGCGACATTTGGGCGCCCAAATGTTCTGCTTGTTACGGTATAAGACAAAACGAAAAGGATGTGTAGAATTTCTACACATCCTTTTTACTATCCTTTAGTGTACGACTCTTTGCGTTGTGTTGTTTAGAACACAACGCCACTGCCATCTTGTTTATTTATTTTACTAATGCGGCTCTTAACTTTTTGTTGCCCTTCATAAGCCCTAAAAGTTCTTCTACAGAGCTTATAAAATGTTGATTGTCGCCCATCTGCTCTTTAAATATTTTTATATACTCTTCGTTACCGTATATTGCGGAGCATACAAGCGCCACCACCAT
>JAZNUZ010000068.1:0-1977 GCA_045592605.1 Acutalibacteraceae bacterium | reverse complement strand
AGAGTTCCCGTTCTTCCCTTTGCAATAGGTATTTATCTGCCCGTACAACTCAATGCTTGTATTATGGTTGGCGGTCTTTTAAGACTTTTCTTTGAAAAAATTAAAACCCCAAGCAAACGCAAGGAAAAAATCATAAATGATGGCGTACGCTTTAGTGCGGGTATGATTGCAGGCGAAGGTCTTGTAGGTATCTTACTTGCTCTGTTTGCAATCTTCGGTATAGATAAAGCCATAAACCTTTCGGAAATTTTAGGAATTTCGGCTTCGGTTTCAAACATTTTAGGACTTGTTCTCTTCGCGGTTATTATTCTTGTATTCTTTAAATTCACCATCTGGTCAAAGAAGAATAAAGAAGGAGAAGTTGATGGCCAAGAAGAATAATACGAATTTTTTAGAGTTTATACCTGTTCGTAATTCCGCTATCGGCTGGACCGTAGATGATGGCGGCAAAGTAACTCTGGAAATTGAAAACAAAGGACTTTTTAACCGAATTGCCCAGAAGTTTTTTCGAAAACCAAAAATCAGTTATGTCCATCTTGATGAAACAGGCAGTTTTGTCTGGCCGCTCATAGATGGAAACACTAATTTGTTAACCATCGGCGAAAAAGTTCGTGAGCATTTTGGAAATAATGCCGAACCGCTTTATGAAAGACTCTCAAAGTATTTTAAAATATTGGAGAGTTACGGTTTTATAAAATTCAACTAACTAAAAAGCACAGTTGCTACTGTGCTTTTTTCTTGCTATTTTAAAAAAATTAGTGTAAACTATTTTTAAAGGAAGTGCGGAAAATGAAGAGTGAAGTTAATTATAAAAACAAAAAACGATATAATCTTGCAAAATATCCTATAAGACAGCCCTTATTTATCACATATCTTATATGGATACTATGCAAAATTATGCTTATAGGTAAAAAATACAGGGTTGAAGAGATAAATATGGAAGGTCTCAAACCGCCCTATTTTATGCTCAGCAACCATCAGTATTTCGTAGATTTTGAGTTGGCGGCATTAGGCACATTTCCGCACCGCGTAAACAATGTGGTAAGCATTGATGGCTTTTACCGCAGACCCTGGCTTATGGAGCTAATCGGCGCTATAGGCACCCGCAAATTCACAATGGATTTACACCTTATTAAATCAATTAACCGTGTGCTTAAACGCGGCGATATATTGGGTATGTATCCCGAAGCGCGTTATTCTCCCTGTGGCACACTTTCCTACTTGCCCGAGTCACTGGGCAAACTCATAAAAATGAACAAGGTGCCCGTTGTAGCGGTTGTACATCACGGCAATCACCTTATGACACCTTTCTGGAATTTCCGAAAGCCACGTAAAGTGCCGCTTCACACTACCTTTACACAGATTCTAACCGCAGAACAGATTAAGAATATGTCGGCAGAAGAAATAAACAAGGTTTTACACGATGCGCTTTGGTACGATGAATATAAATACCAAAAGGAAAACAATATACTGATAACAGAGCCCTACAGAGCCGAAGGTCTTCATAAAGTACTGTATCAATGCCCTGCTTGTAAAGTAGAACACAAAATGGCATCAGCCGGTACCGAGATTTTTTGTAAAGAATGCGGTAAACGTTGGAACTTGAATGAAGACGGCACATTATCTGCGCTCAGCGGCAACACCGAATTTTCCCACGTTCCCGACTGGTTTGAGTGGGAGCGCGAACAGGTGCGGCAGCAGGTACGACAAGGCACATATTCTTTCACGGATGAAGTAGATATATATTCTATGCCGCGTTGTTGGAAATTCGAGCATTTGGGCAAAGGCAAACTCACCCACGATACCGAAAACGGTTTCCGCCTTGAAGGTTTTTACCGCGGTGAAGGCTACGAAATCAAAAGGTTCCCCCTGCAGACAAATTCACTGCATATTGAATATGATTACTGCTATATAAAACCTTTTGACTGTGTTGATAAAGTCGGAGGCCAAGCGGTCTTAGGAAGACAAATCCTTGAT
>JAZNUZ010000067.1:0-3551 GCA_045592605.1 Acutalibacteraceae bacterium | reverse complement strand
AAGACAAATCCTTGATGCAACTCCTTGGCTCACAGAACGACATGGCTACGATCCGACTTAGTCTGAATGCGGTACAAGCAAGGAAAGCGATGATACTGTCAAGTATCAAAGCGATAAAAGCAGTAAGCGCTGCAGATATACCGCCGATATTACGGAAACGGAAGCCAACGTAAACTACAACCAAGACACCTGCAATCAAAACTGCAACAAGGCTCTTTGCGAAGAATGAACCTGCAATAGTCGGACTTACAGAGTTTGAGTCATAACTCTTAATATTGTTACTTGCAAATGCTTTATTAAGCGCAGATGTGAGAGCTGCTTGTTTGTCGGTAGAAAGTGCTGAGTTACCGGGAAGTGTAATTACAAGCTGCTGTGTAGCACCGCTGATAGCAGTGTTATAAGAAATATTTGCTTCGGTAGAGAGCGCTGTGTTTACTGTCTTTTCTACGGCAGCATTGTCAAGAGTTCCTGTATAAGTATAAGAAAGTCTTGTACCACCGCTGAAGTTTATATCGAGTTTTATACCAAAGATACAAGATAAAACAATTCCTACAATTATTACGGCGGCATAAATGATGGCTACGGGTTTTAAGGTTTTGGTAAAATCAATATTAAACTTAGTCTTCATTTTTAGCACCTCCGAATAACCAGGGTTTACGCATACAGCTGAATTTTGAAAGGCTCTTCATCATAAGTTTCGATGCATATACACCCATAATAAGATTGAATATAACACCTATAATAAGTGTGTAACCGAATGAGTATATAGAACCCGTAATCGAAGAACCGAGCAGTCCCATAATGGGGGAGAAGAGTTTAGCGAGTAAACTGTCGGGTGTACCAAATGCACCCATAAGAACAACTGCTACTATAAATATTGTAACGTTACCATCAACAATGGCGCTTAAACTGTTTTGATAGCCCATTGAAATGGCACCATCGATAGTCTTACCTTTTTCAAATTCTTCACGAATACGTTCAAACGAAATAACATTGGCGTCAACACCAACACCGATTGAAAGTATGATACCCGCAATACCCGGAATTGTGAGTGTGAAACTGTCAATTCCCGGGAAAAATCCCGAAGTACAAGCTATAACACCTGCAAGTTGTCCGAGAAGTGCTATAGAAGCAATAACACCAGGAACACGGTAACGAATAATCATAAGTAAGCAAACCAGTATGAAAGCCGCAGAACCTGCGATTATCATAACGTTCAAAGCATTAGCACCGAGTGTGGGGGATATTACCTGAAGTTTACTGTCATCAACTGTCAAAGCAAAGGGGAGAGAACCGGCATTAATCTGGTTAGCAAGGTCCTGCGCGGTTTCGGCAGTGAAGTTACCAGTAATAATAGCGTTGTTACTGGTTATTTTTTCATTAACTGTAGGAGCCGAAATCATTTCGTCATCCATCCAGATGGAAATCTGTGTATATTTGCCTGTAGCTTCAGTAAATTTTGACATACCGGAATCGGTGAATTTAAGGCTTACTACATAGTTGTTTTTTTCATCAATAGCAACCGCTGCCGAAGCAATATCCTTAGAGCCGCTTAACAAAACCTTCGATTTATCTGTGTCTGCACAGAAGGACAAAACTGCAGTTTTACCCAATTTTTTGATAGCTGCCATCGGGTCAAATGTGGTTTCGTTTGCAGACCAGGGGAAACGCACAATAATCTGATGTTTTAAGTTATCTGCATATACTTCATAGTCTGTTACGTTATCTGCTATGAGACGTTTTTCTATAATCGTTTTGGCAGATGCCATATCATCGTTTGTTATTTCAACATCTTTAATATCGGGTGAGAACACTGCTTCTACACCACCGCTTATATCTATACCCCAACGGATATCATTTGCGCCTTTGATGTGTACAAGTCGTGTGTCACCGTAGTAGCTCGATATACCGAAAAATGCGGTAACTGTAAGAGCCAGGATAAGAAACAACACAATAAAAAATGTTGCCTTGCCTTTGTTTTTTGCTTTCATGGCTTTTTCTCCTTTTCTTTATGCTTTAGACAATTTCTCAAGGGCGGCTAACTTAATAGCGCAACAGAGAATTGTTGATGCTCGTTTTACTTCCGCTACCGATGGATAGGACGGAGCGATACGGATATTGCTGTTTTCAGGGTCTTTGCCGTAAGGATAGGTAGCACCTACGCTTGTGAGCTTTAGTCCTGCCTTAGCGCAAAGTTCTTCCACGCGTTTTGCTGAGCCGGGTAAAACATTTACACTTATAAAATATCCACCTTTGGGATTTGTCCACCAAGCGATTTCTTTCCCTGAAAGTTTATCATTCAGTTCATCGAGTACCGCCTGGAATTTAGGTTTGAGAATTTTAGCGTGTTCCTTCATATGTTCTTTGAGCAAATCAAAGTTGGGGAACATTCTTGCGTGTCTTAACTGATTTAATTTATCGGGACCGATTGTCTGATGTGTCATACGTTTCTTTAACATTTCCACGTTTTTAGGACTTGCCGCTTGGGCGGCAACACCAGCACCGGGGAAGGTTATCTTTGAAGTCGAAGTAAACATAATAATGTTGTCTTCGGTACCGTTCTTGACACATTCATCGTAAATATTAAGAAGTGTATCTCCATTATCGTACAAATCGTGTATGGCGTAGGCATTATCCCACATAATGCGGAAGTCATTTGCGGCAGGTTTAAGAGCGGCAAGGCGCCTTACTGTATCATCCGAGTAGGTTATACCTTCGGGGTTTGAGTATTTTGGTACACACCACATACCCTTGACAGTTTCATCCTTGACAAGCTCTTCAATCACATCCATATCGGGACCGCTGGGAGTGTTTTTCACAGGTATCATTTCAATACCGAAATGCTCACATATACCGAAGTGTCGGTCATAACCGGGAGCCGGGCATAAAAACTTAACCTTTTCTTGCAATAACCAAGGCTTATCACCGAAACCATGTGTCATAGCCTGGGCAATGGTGTCATACATCATATTAAGTGAAGAGTTGCCGCCTACGATTATCTGTGACTGGTCAATCCCCATAATCTGCGAGAAAAGATGCTTAAGTTCAATAAGACCATCCAGTCCGCCGTAGTTACGGCAGTCGGTGCCTTCGCAGTTTTTGTAGCCTGTGGTATTATTTCCTACAAGGTCGAATATTCTACTGCTGACATCCATCTGGTCAAAACCGGGTTTGCCGCGTGTCATATCAAGTGCGGTACCCATATTTTTAAGATGTTCATATTCTTCCTTTACTTTTATCATTTCTGACTCGCGCTCGGTGGCGGTCATACTAATATAGCTTGGCATACTTATCGCCTCCATTGAAAACCCTATAGGGTGTACACCGTAAATTTAAGAGCATATATAATTTATTAAATCAAAAAAAAGGGAATTTGTCAATATATAATATATTATATTATATAAAAAATGTGTAGGTTTACAATAGATGTGTTACAGTTAGTAATAAAAAATAAGTGACGAATGGAAAATCCTGTGTTACAGTTAAGTTGCTGAATCAAAACGTACAGGAGGATCAACCATTCGTCATGAAAACTGTAACACAAACAATGC
>JAZNUZ010000066.1:0-4160 GCA_045592605.1 Acutalibacteraceae bacterium | reverse complement strand
ACGACATGGCTACGACCCGACTTGGTAGTCTTATCACCCACACCGCCCGTACTGTGTTTATCTACAGTCTTTCCGCCAAAAGCGGATAAATCTATAGTATCTCCCGAATTCATCATAGCATCGGTTAACGTAACTGTTTCTTCACTACTCATACCCACAAAGAATATAGCCATTAATAAAGCCGATGCCTGATAATCGGGGATATTCCCCTTTGTATATTCTTCTATAAACCAACGAATTTCCTTATCGCTGAGTGAATTCCCATCGCGTTTTTTGGCAATTATATCATACATTCTCATAATTTTTCTCCAAGTATAAAGGAATGTGGTAATAACTCTTCAAGACTGAAAATTTTGTAATTTTCTGTATCCAGAGCGCAAATTATTTTAAAATCTTCACTGCAAAACTCTCTGATAAACTGTCGGCAAACACCGCAAGGAGTTATTATCTTATCCGAACTTGAAACTATCGCTATTGCCTTGAAACTTCTTTCGCCTTCACTCAATGCTTTTACAAACGCCGTTCTCTCGGCGCAAACTGTTGGTGAAAAAGCAGAATTTTCAATATTGCAACCTGTAAACACCTTTCCGTCAGCGGTCTGCAAAGCTGCGCCTACAGAAAATTTTGAGTATGGCGAATATGAAAAATTTTTAGCTTCAAGTGCCTTGATAATTAGTTCTTTCATATAATTTCTATTTCCTTTTTGAAACTTTTACCGTGAGTTTTATATTTTATCGTGAAAACATCGGCAATAGTAGCGGCAATATCCGCGAAACTTTTCCTGATGCCGAGATTTACATTTTTCTTTCCGCCGTAAACCAAAAGCGGTGTATATTCTCTTGTGTGGTCGGTACTCTCATCAGCAGGGTCGCAACCGTGGTCGGCAGTTATTATAAGCAAATCATCCTGTCGTAAATCTTTTATAAATTCGCCTAAAAATACATCAAACTCGCTTAACGCTTTTGCATATCCATCCGTATCATTACGGTGGCCGTAGAGCATATCAAAATCCACAAGATTTGCAAAACAAAGCCCTGTAAAATCATCCTTTACTATCTGCTTTAATTTATCCATTCCATCAGCATTAGATACCGTTGGTATTGATTTCGTAATACCTTTGGCCGCAAAAATATCATTTATCTTACCTACCGATATAACCGAAAGATTATTTTTGCTGAGACAATCCAACACAGTCTCACCCGTAGGTGCAAGAGAATAATCATGTCGCCGCGGTGTTCTGGAAAACGGATACTTCCCATCAAACGGACGCGCTATTACCCTGCCGACACCGTGTTTACCCATCAGTAATTCACGCGCAATTTCGCAGTACTTATAAAGTGTCTCAACCGGCACTATACTTTCGTGCGCGGCAATCTGAAAAACACTGTCAGCAGAAGTATACACTATGGGTTTGCCCGTTTTTAAATGCTCTTCGCCATAGTCTTTTATAACTTCTGTACCCGAATACGCCTTATTACAAAGCACACCGATGCCTATTCTTTTTGTGAACTCATCTATAATTTCGTTTGGAAAACCGTTTGGATATGTTGGAAAAGGTTTACTCACATTTAAACCCGCAATTTCCCAATGTCCTGTTGTCGTATCTTTACCCACCGACACTTCTGCCATTTTAGCATAAGAAGCAGTCGGTTTTTCTGTCACTCCCAAATAGGAAAGTCCATCAATATTACCGATCCCCATTTTTTTGAGATTTGGTATATTAAAAACAGGAGATTTTGAAATACTCTTCATGGTATCCGCCAGAGAGTCGTTATACTTATTAGCATCAGGCAAAGCGCCGACACCTACAGAGTCGATTACTATCAGAAAAATTCTTTTCATATATCTTCCGCCTGTTTTGCGAGAGTTAGTGCTAATTCCATCATATCGGTAAATGAGTTTTGGCGCTCTTCGGCTGAAGTTGCATCCCCCGTAATCAGACTGTCTGATATCGTACAAATAGCAAGGGCTCTTTTCCCCGCTCTTGCGGCATTCATATAAAGCGCCGCCGCTTCCATTTCTACCGCCATCACTCCCATTTTACCCCATTTTGACACGCTCTGTGTTTCATCACTATAAAAAGTATCACTCGAAAGCAGATTACCAACGTGATATTTTAAATTCTTTTCCCTTGCCGTATCTACAGCTAATTTTAAAAGGGTATAATCGGCAATCGGCGCAAATGTACCGAGCAACTCATACTGCGCCGCATAATTAGAGTTGGTACACGCGCCCTGTCCTATCACTATATCGCGCACATTAATATCCGGCTGCATAGAACCTGCCGAACCGATACGAATAATATTTTCTACACCGAAAAAGTTAAAAAGTTCATAACTATAAATGGCCATTGACGGCATACCCATACCACTTGCCATTACAGATACCTTTACTCCATCATAATAACCTGTATAACCACATATACCCCTGACATTGTTTACAAGATAGGCATCCCTTAGAAAATTTTCTGCAATAAACTTTGCACGTAACGGGTCGCCGGGCATTAATACGGTTTTCCCGAAATCTTCCGGGGAAGCATTAATATGCGGTGTCGGATACATTTTGTCGGTCATTTTGGTCACTCTCCTTTACTATCTTTACAATTCTGCTCGTGCCGAGTCTATCTGCGCCGAGTTCTATAAACTTTTTAGCGTCGGCTACCGATGATATGCCACCCGCCGCCTTGATTTTTTTGCCGTTTTTAATATGCTTTTTCATAAGCGCTATATCATCAAATGTTGCGCCGCCATTCGAAAAACCTGTAGAAGTCTTTATAAAATCGGCATCGCTATTATTTATTATTTCACACATTTTGATTTTTTCTTCATCGGTTAACAGACAGGTTTCAATAATTACCTTAAGTGTTTTGCCATCACAAGATTTTTTAATCTCGTTTATCTCCTGCAAAATACTGTCATATTTTTTGTTCTTTAACATACCGATATTTATAACCATATCTATTTCATCGGCGCCCATTTTTACAGCTTCAGCCGCTTCAAAGCATTTCACTGCCGCCGTGTTATATCCGTTTGGAAAACCGATTACAGTGGAAATTTTAAGATTTTCACCGTATATTTTTTTTATGTCGGCGACAAAATGCGGTGGTATGCAAACCGTTGCAGTTTTATATTTTAATGCATCATCGCATAGACCGATAATTTCGTTCATTGTGGCACCGGGCGAGAGCAGTGTATGGTCCACCATTTTCAAAATATTTTCTATCTGCATAACATAACCTTCCTTACAAAACATAAAAGTTTGTATCCCACGATGGTATATACGGGTGATGCCGCATATAAATTTTATAATCGGGATTGATTTCTTTTAATAAAAGCGGAATTGAAAACAGGTCTTCGTTCCTGTGATATGCCGCTATATTGAGTTTGGGTTTATTTGCCGACAATATGTGTCTGGCGCCAGAAATGGCATTCAATTCCTGACCTTCAATATCCATTTTTATAAATGATACATTACTATCTTTAAGCAAGGTATCAAGATTAACGGCATCGATATAATCTTGCCCTTTAAAAGCAGATGAATTTCTACCCGAATTCATTGAAAATGGTATTTTACCGCAAATATCACTTATACAAACATTAAAACACTTGATATTTCTTATTTCTTTGGTGTTGTTTTTTAGTTTGCGGAAATTTTTGACATCGGGTTCTACCGCCATAATCTCTTTGTACCCATGCGTGTTATCTATAAATTCCTTAACTGTATCGCCTGTATATGCGCCCAAATCGGCATATACTTCCCCATCTGTCAAGTCAAGCAATTTATATGCTTCCTGTTTGCCTGACTCAATCTGAAACAGATAATCGAGTTTGCCCGTTAATTTATACATAACGGTGTTTTGAAACACCTGTTTTGAGTGCTCATCGGCTAATAATTCATAAACCATCTTTAGTTGTTCTATATGTATTTTTACATATTCCATATCAAAAATACTGTCATTATCTATTACTGGCACATCGGGTGCATAGGTTTCAACAACGGATGATATTTTTTTAATATTATCCATTACATCAGGTAGTTGTGTTCCAAAGCAGACAAGCGCAATAAAATCGCCGAAATTCTCTACTGCATCAGAAAAACTTATAACCGGGAAACCGCGAAAAGTGCGGTTACGGACAAAGCCATCACTTGCGAAAATTCCA
>JAZNUZ010000065.1:0-5744 GCA_045592605.1 Acutalibacteraceae bacterium | reverse complement strand
GTAATGCCACCGAAAATAATGGCGAAGGCGTTACATATATTGGCTGGGATAATGAAAGCAATAGTGTCGTAAATATACGCGAGTATTTTCCAAAAGGCGCTGCAATCCGTAATAATAATGGCAGTGTGTCGATTGTCTCAGGTAATGAGTTTGTCTTTAATGAAGGAATAATGAATTTTCTTGAATTAAATAGAAAACTCGCCAAAATTACTGGCCTTCCGTCACTCACGGAAACTATAGAAATTTTTGAAGATAACGGAACGGCTTACGTTATTACTAAAGCTATTCAGGGTATTACTCTTAGAGAGTTTTTGGTAAGAAACGGCGGAAATCTCAGATGGGAACAGGCAAGGCCGTTGTTTTTGCCGCTTATTACCACAGTGGCAGCTCTGCACGAAGCGGGTATTATACACCGCGGTATATCACCCGAAACAATAATGGTCGGCCGCGATGGAAAACTTAAACTCGGTGGATTTTGTATACGACCTGTCAGAATGTCGAGAAGCAATATGACAATTCAGTTGTTCCCGGGATTTTCTGCGGTTGAACAGTATGGATATGATATTGAATGTCGCGATGGTAAATATACCGATGTTTATGGTATGGCGGCAACCCTTTTCCGTGTACTTATGGGAACTGCTCCTACCGATGTAGCAGAACGCATTTCAAATGACAATTTGAAAATACCATCACGATATGCCGAAACACTGCCTAAATTTGTTTTGTCTGCTCTTGCAAATGCTATGCAGATTATGCCTGAGAACAGAACACAGGATATGGATGCATTCCGTATTTCGCTAACTCCCGTAGCAGCCGAAACATCACCTGCCCCCAAACCCGTTGCACACACACAGGTGGTTAATACTCCGGTTGTTGCTGCGCCGCCTGCAAAGAAAGAAAAAAGCGGCAAAAAATATGCAGTTGTTGCATCCGCTATTACGGCGACCGTGCTTATAGCTCTGTCGGTTCTTGGCTATTATTTTTTAGGCAATAATAATGAACAGCCTAAAAATCCAACGCCGAGTCAACCTGTAGTACAGACTCCACCCCCGCAAGATGAAACACCTGTTACACCGCCGGTTGAAGATACTAATCTGTTCCAGGTTCCCGACCTTGTAGGTAAAAAATATTCAGATGTTGTAGATAGTGTTGATTATAAAACATTCTTTACATTTGAAGTTGTTGATAAAAATTTCAGTGATAAGTATCCGCGTGGATATATTATCGCTCAGACACCAACAAGTGACCAGTCGGTAGTAAAGGGTACAAACATTCAGATTACCTTGAGTTTAGGACCAAAAACGGTGGCTATTCCCGATTTAATAGGTAAAACATTTGATGAAGCAAGATTTGAATTGATGAAACTCGGCTTTGATTATAAAAACATAGAAAGAATAGATGTTGTAGATATCTATAACACCCAACAACCCGCAAATACGGTTATTGAAATTGAACCGGGAGTGGGAATGGGCGTTGATACAGATGCTCATATAGTTCTTCGTGTTATAAAGGCAAATGATTCCGAAGACACCACATCCAATACAGAAAATTCAACAGTAGAAGAATAAAAAAAGACCTGATTATCTTTGATAATCAGGTCTTTTAATGTAAAAATCAAAAATCTTAATATCTTCTTCATTTATTTCTACAATGTTTGCATATTCGCCGTAACCGATAAGGCGTATGTTTTTATATGCATAACAGATACCGTAAAAGAGTAATACAATATTAAAAATGATAATTGCGGTAATTTTTACACTCCGCCAGAAAATTTCTTTATGTTTCATTTATTTAAGTATATTCAGTAAATTAACAAGAGCGGTCGCGGATTTTTCGGCGGCTGATTCGGCTTCACTAAAGGTGTTGGCTTCGCTTCCAACTTCAAGTAAAATAGAGCCTACGGTCAGATTTTGATTGTATTTTGCACTGTTTAATGTAATCGCTCTTGCAATCCCGGGATACATTACCTCCATTGTTTGTTGATATTTTACGGCAAGTGCCAGATTTTGCGTCCAATTAGGGAAATTTGTTATACCGCCCGTTTCACTTCCCATAACAAGCATAACCTGTGCGGTGTTCTGTCCGCCGAATTGTACGACAGGGCGCGTTTTGGTTTTGTTGTTATCTGTTATGGCATCGCGGTGTATGTCTATAACTATTTTAATTGATGGGTTTTCTTTCAGATGGCGATTTATCGTTTCGGCTGAGCGAGTGTAACTGCCGGTATAAGAAGGATGGTCGTGTAGGGTCTTGTCGTGGATAACCCCAATATTTGCATCAGTAAGTTTTTTTGCGAAGATTTCGCCTATATGCACCATATTCTGATTTGTTTCAAGTCTACGCGGTGTGTCTGCTTCGGTGTAGTAGTCACGTTCTTCTGTCATATAACTTTCGGTTGCGTGGGTGTGTACTATCAGTACTTGCGGCGAAGAATTTTTTTGTATTGAAAATGTAATTTTTTGTTTTAAAAGCTCAGATAAATTAATTTGTGCGTCTGTGTTGTTTTTTAAAAACACATTGTTGTATGAAGTGTTAGCACTGTAAGGAGAAATAAACCTGTCGGTTATTTTTCCTATTACAACCTGGTCGTTGATAACGGGTTCTGAACTTTCCGTATTTGTGGTTTCTTCTTCTTTTTCTTCCGGCTCTGCTTGTTGCTCGTTTTGAATTATAGGGGTGAGGGATGGTATAGTCGGCGAAGTCGCAGCAAGAGAATTTGTGATATTATTGTTTATTTCGGTAAATAAAACAGGAAACCGATAGTTTATATATTTGTATGTTCCGTTAATGCCTGTATAAAGAGCCGCGAGCATAACTAAAAAGAGAATTATAAAACTCTTAAAATTCATATAACAACACCTATTTATACTATGAAAAAAAGAAGTGTTTTATACTAAAATTCGTAGAGTTTCACTATCAATTTCGGGTTGCAGTGCACGATTTATCGAAAAGCCCAAAAGCTTTGCAGAATGTTCTATAATAAGGTCAATTTCTTTAGGAGTTACTATCATATTACAGCAGTCATCTGAATCGTGGCGCGTATTTGTCAAATCATAAATCATCGTAGAAGCTTCTACAACGGTGGGTATACCCACCGATATCACAGGAACACCGAGAGTTTTCTGGTTTATTTCCTGTCTCGCGTTTCCAACCCCTGAGCCAGGGGAGATACCAGTGTTTGATAACTGTATTGTGGTACCGAGTCGAGATATACTTTTTGCAGCTAATGCATCAATAACAATAACTGCGGCGGGATTTATTCTGTTTACTACTGCTGCGAGAATTTCACCCGTTTCAATACCTGTTTGCCCTAAAACTCCAGGGGATATTACGGCAACGCTTTTCAGATTGGAAAGACCGATTTCTTCGGCAAGAGATTTTGTAATGTGGCGCGTTGCAAGAATGCAGTCGGTGGTTTTAGGTCCTAAGGCATCAGGGGTTATATCGCGGTTGCCGAGTCCTAACACAAGAACACCACCAGATTTTTGCGGTAATAATTTTCTGATTTCTTCCGCTATAACTTTTTCGTTGTCTTCAGGATGCGATGAACTTTGCGGCGGGGTGGGGAGAGTTATTGTGATATAATCTCCTATTGGTTTTCCAATAGCCGTAGCACCGTTATCATCTTCAATTACGGTGTGGGTTACTGTTATATCTCCGTAAAAAATCTCCTTGTTTGTAATGCCGTTCGGCGCATTTTTCGCTTCTTTTAACTTTTCGACAGCCAAATCCGTCCTGTTATACATAAAATCACCGCATTTATTATTGACATATTTGAAATTTTTATTAAAAAACTATTGCAATTATGATTAAAAAGTGGTAATATAACTTTACGTGAGTATTTTAGAGGAGGTGCGACAATATGCCTAATATTAAATCTGCTAAGAAACGCGTTCTCGTAAGCGAGGCTAACAATCAGCGCAATAAGGCTTATCGTTCGGCTCTCAGAACAGCAGTTAAGAAGGCTGATGCTGCTATCGAGAGCAAGGATGCAAATGCAGGCGAAGCAGTAAAAGCTGCGGTTAAGAAGATTGACCAAGCTGCTTCTAAAGGTATTCTTCACAAGAATACAGCTGCTCATAAGAAATCTGCTTTGGTTACCCGTTTAAATAAGGTTAACTAATTTTACAAGAAAACATTAACAGGCTCGTATAAACGAGCCTGTTTTTCTTTTTACAATAAATTATGCAGATTAAATCGGGAGTCGTTTTTAATATGAGTGAGAGTAACTTCAATAACGCGACATTCGGTCAGATACATACTGTCGCGTGTGACGGCTAACGGCACAAGTTTAGAAACCGAAACACCCATATTGTCTATTAAATCGTGATTTATAAAAAGGGAAAAATAACTCTCTGTTTCCTGCCAGTTTTTCTCAAGAGTTTCGGCATATGTTTTTGCAGCGGTGTAGTCACCCTGTTCGGCGGCGGTTTTACAGTTATTTATGTCTTTTGATACTATTTCTACCACCTTATTGGTTACGGTAATATCGGCTATAAGTGCGGCAATAACTACGGCACCGAGAATGGCGGCGGCAATCAGTCTTTTCATATTTTTTTCTCCCGTTTTGTTATTGTGTAATTTCCGAGTTTGTCAAGTGTCATAAGAAAGACATCTCTGATTTTGATT
This sequence comes from Acutalibacteraceae bacterium, assembly GCA_045592605.1. Lineage (GTDB taxonomy): Bacteria > Bacillota > Clostridia > Oscillospirales > Acutalibacteraceae > SIG565. Next base: position 1,115 of record JAZNUZ010000065.1, on the reverse strand, counting down.
TTTTTGCCGCTCAATATTTTTTCTATATCCTTTTTCGTGTGATTCACGGTATGCAATGAGTCTTCAATTACTTTACCATCGGTAATTACGGGTAATAACAAAGCATCGTTTTCAGTATTAATGTTCATCTGCTTTGCGGTTACAGGCATTTCGGATTCTTTGAGTAACACACTTAAATTTCCGTTTACTTCCAAAACTGCATAGGCTACAGTCGCTATATCAAAAACATCTTGTGCTCTTAATAATTCAATAAGGTCTATTACTGTAAGTCGCACCTGCTTCATAGCCTTTTGGTCGATTTTGCCATCTGAAATTATAATTATTGATTTGCCGCTGAGCAACTGTCTGAGCCGCAAAAATTTCATTGTCAGTACCGACATTATGATTTCTATTATAACAAGCATAAAAACAGCCACAACCCCGTTTATTAATGGTTGCGTTGTGTCTTGTAGGGGGATTGCGGCAATTTCTGAAATTATTAAGGTAACTACAAGTTCATTTGGTTGCATATCACCGATTTGGCGCTTTCCCATTAAACGAATACCTATAGTTACAAAAATATATAATATTAAAGTGCGGATAATTACTATAGCCATTTAATTCACCGCACTTATTTTATGTTACAAATATTCAATTATTCTTTAAATTATATGATAAAGTCATTAAACTGTCACCAAAATGGACATTTTCAACCGTAATATTGTCATATTTGATAGATAAATCGTAATGACTGAAGTTAAGAAAGCCTTTGACACCTAACTTAATTAAATGCTCTGCGATTTGCGGAACAGCTTCTTTTGGTATGCAGAGTATCGCGGCATCGGGTTTGTTTTCTCGGCAGAAATCATCCAAAGAGTTGGTTGAGCGGACAGGGATATTGCGGACCACGTTGCCAATTAATGATTCTTTTTTATCGAATATACCTATAAGGTTAAAGCCTTTTTCTTCAAAATTAAGATGTAACGCTATCGCGCGTCCTAAATTACCCATACCAATAAGTATCGCTTTTTTGGGTGTATCAACACCTAGGATATACCCGATTTCCTGCCGTAATTCATCGGTATTGTAGCCGTAACCTTGTTGCCCAAAACCGCCAAAGCAGTTAAGGTCCTGTC
>JAZNUZ010000064.1:0-2817 GCA_045592605.1 Acutalibacteraceae bacterium | reverse complement strand
TGTTTTAACGCCGACTTCTTTGCATAAAGTGACCGCCATAACACTCGCTTCAAGGTTACTTGCCATAGAAATAATTACAGTATCGATTTCGGCGATACCGAGACGTTCAATCACTTCAATATCGGTAACATCGGCACATTTGCATACAGGAAGATATGCCGCAGCATCATTTACAATACGTTGGTCGGTGTCAACGGCAATAACTTCCATACCGTTTTCCACAAGTTCTCTGGCAACGGCTATTCCGTATCTGCCAAGTCCAAATACCGCGTAAGTTTTTTTATTTTGCATATATAATTCTCCTTTAACCAATAGTGATGTTTTCAGTAGGGTCGGATATTACGTTCTGGGTCTGACTTCTGCTACCGAATGCAACAGCAAGAGAGATAGGTCCTATCCTGCCAAGATACATCGTTATAGTAATAATTATTTTGGATAAGGTATTGAAGCTTGATGTCAGGTTGCGGGATAAACCTACAGTTGCCGAAGCCGAAACGGTTTCGTAAATAATATCTATAGCAGGTGCACTGCTTGTTAAAGATAACAAGATAGTAGATAAAAGTAAAATTAAAACAAAAGTTGTGCAGACCGCTACTGCCTTACGTATAGCTTCGCTTGGTATTGTGCGGTTAAACATTGTAGCGCTGTTTTTATTGCGTACGGTTGAAAAGGCTGAGCACAACAAGACCGCTATAGTAACCGTTTTAACACCGCCCGCAGTACCAACGGGTGAGCCGCCGATGAACATTAAAATTAAACACAAAAAGGCAGATGGATTACTGAGATTTTCTTGCGGTATTGTTGCAAAACCTGCCGTTCTTGTGGTAATTGACTGGAAAAGAGAAGTCTGTATTTTATCGAATAAGGACAATCCGCCAATGGTGGAAGGGTTGCTGTATTCAAAAATAAATATCAGCAGTCCGCCGCCTAAAATCAGAAAAAGGGTCGCGACAAGTACAATTTTTGTGTGGAGTGATAGGTGGCGGAAGATTTTCTTGTTTTTCGCATTGCGGCTTTTTATAACGCTCAAAACATCCCACCAAACGATAAAACCTATACCGCCAAGAATAATCAAAGCACATGTAACAGCATTAATTAAAGGGTTAGTGGCATAGTCGCAAAGGCTGTTTTCCCCTATTATATCAAGACCTGCATTACAAAACGCAGAAACCGAATTAAAGACAGAAATCCATACCCCACGCGCACCAAAATCGGGCACAAAAACCAGCATATATAAAAGGGCGCCAATGCCTTCAATAATAAAAGTGCCTAATAAAATCTTTTTTATAAAATTTGATAACCCCGACATAGTGTTAAGATTGAAAGCATCCTGAATAAGCAATCTGTCACTTGTGTCCATCTTTTTGCGGAGCATAATCATAAAGCCGGACATAATAGTAATAATGCCGAGCCCACCCACCTGAATCAGCAGTAAAATAACAACCTGTCCAAAGAAACTCCAGGCAGAGAACGTAGGTAATGTTACAAGTCCTGTAACACAGGTCGAAGTTGTAGCGGTAAACAGAGCATCAATATAGGGTACAGCCTTTCCGGTTGCCGAACTAATCGGTAAGGATAAAAGCAGACTGCCAAGTAAAATGGCGACAAGGAAGCTAAACAAAATATAGTGCGTTGTTGAAAATGAAATGGTTCTTTTTTTGTTCATAACGGAATTTCCTAAATTTGTATAATTTAAATTAAATATATCACAAGGTTATATTTTTTTCAATTTTTATTCATTAAAAAACGCCTTTACCTGTTCGATATAATATTCTGGTGCTACAGGGTAGCAAAGCCCGTGGGATGCAGACGGTATTTTAATCAGTTTCTTTTTAGAGTTTATAAATGAATAGTTAATCTCGCTCATTTGGCAGGGAACGAAATCATCTTTTTCGCCGTGAAACAGAATAACGGGAATCTTGCAGTTTCTGAGCACCTTGTCGGGCGCAATTTCTTCTAAATTGAATCGGCCAAACAGCCGTGCGCCAAGTTTTACTAATGGATAGCAAATAAATGTGGGCAGCTTCATACCGCTAATTACCTTTTTGGTAATATCTTTAGCGCTCGTATATCCGCAGTCTGCAAGTACCCCGATAACATTTTTGGGCAACTCACAACCCGATGCAATAAGTACTGAAGACGCGCCCATAGAAATGCCCGTTAAAATGATTTTTCGCTCCGGGAAGTTTTCGGCTACAAAATTAGCCCAAGCAATACAGTCGCGGTGTTCCTTTACACCAAAGGTAATGACATTCCCGCCGCTTTTACCGCAAGCACGCATATCCACAATAAGTGCACTGTTGCCGCAGTCAAACGCGCGGCGCATACCGCCGGCTAAATCACGCTCGGCACTGCCGCGGTAACCGTGGAACATTATCTCAATCGGTGCACCGGGAGACAATTCGTAATATTTGCCGTAAAGTTTTAGCCCATCAAACGAAGTGATAGAATATTCGGTATTTGGCGTGTTTCGGGTTTCTTCGACCCATTTTTTTATGTTATCGCGGAAAGAATCATATTCCACACCCATTGGAATTATTTGCTCTACCCGTTTGCCGTTTTTCGTGGGAACAAAAAATGCAATTCTGAAACATATATAGGAAAGCCCTATTATAAGTAAAACCAAAACCAACAAAGAAATTATAAAAATTAACATTTACATCACCAGTATAATTTTAAAACAAATTATAAAAAGATTCAAGTATATTTGTTGCTTGACTATTATCATAAGCGGGGTTAAAATAAATTGACTGTTGAAGGTGGTGAAAAGAGTGAAAAATAATTCGTATTGGTATAAGTTGGGATTAAGAGACGGAA
>JAZNUZ010000063.1:0-15329 GCA_045592605.1 Acutalibacteraceae bacterium | reverse complement strand
TAGGCCTTGCAGTGGTAGGTATTGTAATTATCGGTTTGTTTGACGAAATAGGTTAAAATAAATACCCCCCGTATAACGGGGGGTATTTCATTTTCGGGCATAGCCCTAACCAATACTGGCGGCGCACAAGTGCGCTTTTTGTTGGCCTGCCAGCCACGCAACAATTACTTACCACCCATAAATGGGTCCCGCGGGTCTATTATGCTTAATTGGTCACTTTCTTTGTCTCGTTTTAATTGATTTGCGATATATTCCTTTATTGTTTTAGTGTTTTTTCCCGCGGTGTCTACGTAATATCCCTTGCACCAAAATTCGCGATTTCGATATGCAAACTTCATATTGCCCCATTTTTGAAATATTAAAAGCGCACTCTTTCCTTTTAAATATCCCATAAAACCCGAAACGCTCATTTTGGGAGGGATACTGACTAGCATATGTATGTGGTCTGGGCACACTTCCCCTTCTATTATTTGCACTCCTTTCCATTCGCATAGTTTTCTCAAAATTTCTCTTATTTCTAACCTTTTATCTTCGTAGAAAACCTTTCGTCTGTACTTGGGCGCAAAAACTATATGGTACTTGCAATTCCACTTCGTGTGTGCTAAACTATCTGTACTGATTTCTTCTTTTTTCATTTATAAATCCTCCGTTTGTGTTTTTCTTTGACTGGCAGGTCTTTGCTATTTTAACACAAACGAAGGATTTTGTTCATCGGTTAACCTTTTTTGAACCACTCGACTATCGCGTGGTTTTCGTTATACAATAAAAAGCTCCTTCTTTTGAAGGAGCTTTTTTATTCTTTTGAATACCTTTTCTTTTTCTTATTATAAACAATAACTATCGCTATAATTTGTGCTACGATACACGCCGCCCAAGAAATTAGATATGAGAAATATAAACTATCAACCGAGTGGAACTGCGGTATTTTAAATACCGTTAAAATCCACATAATGCGAACACCGCATACACCTATTACCGAAATAAACAGTGAAGTAACCGAAGCATTTAAACCACGTATAGCGCCTGTAAATACTTCCATTATTCCGCAAAGGAAGTAAAACTGAGCAACATATGACATACGCTTAATACCATAAAGTATGGCTTCCGGATTATCGGTTATATAAATGGAAAGTAGACTTGGCGCAAAAATTCTACATACTGTACCTAATAACAAACCAACCACAACAACACTTATAAAACAACATTTTATTGATTTGACTACTCTTTCAAACTTTCCCGCACCAACATTTTGTCCTGTAAAATTAATAGACGTATGATAATGTGCGTGCATAGATGCATACACGAAACCTTCAATATTGGCGGCGGCGGCATTACCCGCAACAACAGTGGCGCCAAAACTATTTACAGATGACTGAATAATTACATTAGAAATAGCAAAGAGTGAAGACTGAAGTCCTGCGGGGACACCTATTGAAAGTATTTTTTTGAAAGGTGCGGGGTGTATATAAGTGTGTTTTATTTGAAAACGACACTCATCTTTTCTTCTCATTAATGCTAATAAAATAAGGGTAAAAGAAGTAGCTTGAGAGATAATAGTTGCAAGTGCAACACCCGCAACATCCATTTTAAATACTGTTACAAAAAACACATTTAAAACAACATTGATGATACCCGCAATACTCAAATATATTGTAGGGGTCTTGGTATCGCCTGCCGAACGGAAAATTGATGCGATAAACTCGAATGAAAAACTGGGTATCATGCCCAAGAAATAGATTCTAAGATAAAGACTTGAAAGCGGTAAAATCTCATCGGGTGTCCCCATAAGATGAAGCAACGGAGTCGATAAAATCTGCCCCAAAACAGTTATTATGGCGCCCGCAATAATACCGAGTGGAACTATAGTATGTACGGCACGTTTTGTATCGGCTTTTCTACCCGCACCGATGGTATTGGCAACCGTAACACTAACACCCGAAGCCAAACCCATGAAAAAATTAACTATCAAAGTAACAAGAGAACCGGTAGCGCCAACAGCCCCCACACTATTACTGCCGCAAAATCTACCAACAACTATTAAATCAGCGGCATTAAATGCGAGTTGGAGCAATGCCGAAAAAATTATAGGTATGGTATATTTAACGGCATTCCAGAAAATAGGACCATTACACATATCAATACGCTTTACCTGTGATGACATAGCATATCATCTCCTTGCCATTTTTACTTGCATTATACCACTTTAAATTAATAAATCAAGCACTTTCAAGAAAACATTTGACTATTTTTTTAAACTATATTAATATTATATAAGAATAACAGAAAGGGGACCATTATGAGCGAAAATACCTATAAAAAAGTTATTTGTTTTTTCGAAAATCATACTTTTTTAAAACAGCTAATTATTGTTTTGGGTAAATCAATAACCGTGTCTATCTATATTTTCTATCCCCTGTTTTTGCTCTACTTATATTTAGTTAATTACCCCGAAATTTTAAAAGCCTTACTTGTTCCGCTTATATCATTTATTGTTTTAAGTATTATCCGAAGGTTACTTAACTTTCCGCGACCATATGAAAAATACGATATAAAACCACTATATGAGAAAAAAACTAAAGGTTGCTCTTTCCCTTCCCGCCACACCTTTTCGGCTTTTATAATCGCCTTTGCGGTTTTACCTATAAATATACCACTTGGGATTTTGCTCACAATATTATCAATCGTTTTAGCAGTAACCCGTGTTCTTTGCGGTATACATTTTATCAAGGATGTTGTAGCGGGTTTCTTATTTGCAGTAATATCCGCTATTTGCGGAATGTTTTTTTAACTCAATAAACAAAAAGAAGTGCAGGAAACTGCACTTCTTTTTTTGCTGTTTATTCAGTAACAACCGTTATAATCTTAGCATTATTATCACCATATATTATAGGAAGGTTTTCTTTAACATTCTTATCCATTATAAGCTGGTCATAATAATTCTTGTGTGAGCCAACTCGCTTACCGCTATACTGCGCATAAACGTTGTTATTGAAAATTGCGCCTATTCCATCATCATCAACCACATAACATAACTGGTCTTTACCTAATGCAAACAGGTTGTTTTCAATTACAATTTCACCAACAGCTGTATGGTTTGCGTGGTCACTACTCTGTATATGAGCGCTTCGATTTCCATCTTTACGCTGTGAGCAAAGTCCTATACCCGAATACCAACATAAGTTATTCTTAATTTGGAAATTTGTAATGAGCTTCTCGCTTACGGTAAGCCAGTACTCGATAGAGTAGTTACAATTATCAAATACGTTATCGTTGAAGTAGATGTTTTCGGCGGGATAGGGTTTGTCTTCAACCGTAGCATCCTTGTCTGCCCACTGGAATGTAAGACCTGCATCATAGTTCTGGTAGAAGTAGTTGTTTGTGGCATTGAAATTAATTGCGCCACCCCAAACTTCAAGACCGTTACCATAACGTAATTCATTATGTGAATTTGAGAAGTTGATGTTTCCGCCTATCCAACTGAATTCGCAGTTCTTTACAGTGAGACCTTCTAAAGCACCTGTTGTTGCCGCCTTATTATAGCGGTCACTCGCGCTAATACCAAAGAAGCAATACTTGAAGCAAATACCGTCAACCGTTACATTATCGGTAGAAATTATCATACCCACTGCGCCGCCTATCATTTCGATGGAAGTAAAGCGGTCTCCCGGATTGCCTTTGGTACTGCACAGGTATACCTTACCGGTTTCATAATCGTGATACATCTGTAAATCATCACTTAAATCTGCATATGAATTTACATATAACCGCGGGTCCGGATTTGACGGTGTTGTAGAATCTGTATGATATACAGACTTAAATGCATAACTTTCGTTACCGTTAGCATCTTTAAATACGATTGAGCCTATATCTACAGCGTCTTTAGCTGTGATAACATCTTTATACACATAAATGTTTTCGGTGCCAGATACCAAGGACCAATAACTGCTTGAAGCCGAATTTGCGGGGGATGCAGTAATTACAGGTGCTTCGCCTTCGCCATAAGTACATATAGTAACATCCGCTATTCTTATATCTAATATTTCGCGCCAGGTATCACCGCGTTTCAGACAAATAACACTACCTGCCGATATTTTACCCTGATCAATACTATCTGCAACGCCCTTAAGGGTTTTAATGGGTGCATTCGGGTCAGTACCGTCGTTATACACTGTTCTCTTGAGAAAGACTAGGTATGTTTCTTCTTTGCTATCCCAAGCACCACTGGTAGAGTTAGAAACATAGACTGTTTTTCCGCCGCTACTCGGTGTGTATGTGCCGAAGGTATCACGAATTTCTTCGATTCGATCATCGGTATAATCACGGTATACACTCTCAAGGTCGCTCTCTGTTATAGTCTGCTCAGGTAAAATCTTTTGTACATTCGCACAATACTCATTGTCTTCAAGACTATATTCAAAGTTGGCTGCCAAACCGTAGTGATACAGACTTAATTTTGCCGCGGGAGCAGAATTATACATTGAAAGCATATTCCAAAGCGGTACGTGTTCACTTACCGAAACGGCGCTCATATTGAGAGTGAAGTTGCTGTTATCGATAAGTTTGATAGCATTTATGGTTAACAACGGTTTAAAAATATCTGTTGTTCCGCCGAGCCATACATTATCCGCATAACATACATCGGCATTGCTGTAAGATGCCGCTAACACTGCGCGCCAACCGCCGAAACCGTCACCCTTTGTTGTAACGGCATCAACACCGCCGCCGTATACACTCGGGAAGGATTTTGCAAACTGCATAGCGAGATAATCTCTGAGAATTACATTATACTCATAGGTATCTTTAATCTGTGTTGCATTATTCGGGGCAACTGTACCATCACTTAATACGCACATTGAAATAGTATTGGGTGCGAAGTTATAAACAGGGGTAGTTACACCGTAATCGTTAAATGTAGCAGAAACATCGTATATATGAGATACTGCAATCTGCGGTACGGTAATTGCAAATGCACTTGCAAGTCCCAAAGCATTATCTGCAGTAATTGTAACATTATACTTATCATACTTTATTCCTGTATGTTCCTCTGTACCGACATAGCTGACAGAGAATAATTTCTTATCGCCATCAGAATATGCGAACGCAGTTGTCTTATCACCGCCGAGCCAGATCTTAAAGCTATCCGACTGAATTCCGGTACTGATTTTATCTACTATACTGCTATTGTCTGAGACAAAAGCAGAGTAGAACTCAGATACATCGGATTCAGACATTTCTTTAGAAGAAAGGGTTCCTACATTCTGATAATCTGCTGCAGCAGAAATTGTAAATGTGTTTTCGCCGTTCGAGAACGTAATTAACTGACCATAAGCATCGTATACTTCTAAAACTAATGAAGCAACACCTGCTTTGGTTAATTTGGTTTCAACGGTTAATATGTCGCCTTTTTGACCGCCACCTTCTCCGCTATCAACCAAATCATTATCAATATAAAGTTTCCAAAGCACTTTATACTGTCCTGCTAATCTGAGTTTGAATGTTATATCTTCGTTTAAGCCATAGGAAATAGCCGAAGTGTTTTCATTAAGGTCATATTCATTATCAGTACCTATCATATCGAAAACTTTATACAATTCTTCGTTTTCTATTACCTTGTCGGAATCTGACATAGCAGGATATGCTTTATCGATTATTCCGTTAACCGAATCAGAAAGTATTTCATATGGTTTGTTATTGTAAATTTCGGGATATACAACAGAACCATCTGATTTAACCAGGTACGGTATAGTCATAATTTCGATACCGAACATTTCTTCCGGAATATTGATAAGGGCTGCCGAAATATCTGAATAAGCTTCGGTCAAAGATTTAACGCGGTTAAACTTAACATTTTGCGCTTTATATCTTTCGCCTGTAGAATCCAAAGTACCGATAGCGATTCTATCTTCTGCCAATTCTTCGGCGGTAGACGGTAATTCTAAACTACTATCGAACAGTACAACAGGTATAATGAGTGCGCCGACTGCAGAATATCCGTCAACAAGTACACCGACGTCGCCCGACTTCTTAATCTGCGGAACGCGGGTTACAAATCTCATAGCCGACTTATCAAGATTAATACCTTGATACATAGGATACAATGTAGTCTCACGTGTGGCTGAGTCTACCATATTGGCAGAAAGCTCCATAGTCTCAGGTAAAACAGTATTAAATGTAAACTTTTTACCTGTTACATCGCCATTAATTACTTTTTCGCCATCCATATTATCGGCAGATAATTTAAGTGTTCCGTATTCAAGTACGGATGCATCATTTTCATCAACGATAACCGTATAAGTGGTTTCATCGTCTAACACGGGCGCTACTGTCATATTATCATCAGCAAAAACCTTGAGTTGTGATAATGTCTTACTACCCTTGGGCTTGATGATATAGTCAAGGTTAACCGATTCGCCGTTATAGGTACCACTCAGAGCAACGGCTCCTTCTTTAAATGCCAAGAAGTAACCATCTACAATCTGGTAATACTCGTTACGAGCTTCTGCAAACTCTATTTCCGAACCCGAAACTCTGGCACCATTTATGTCAAACGCCATATCGCTTAAACGTATTCTGGTATTGGCTGCAGCTGCGTAATCCGAAGCTTCTATATCTTTCATTGTCGGCATAGTTTCTTCTGTTGTACCCGCCAACAATACTTTAAAGTTCTGTAATGTTGCCTTAATTGCCGCAAAAGCGAAACCGATAGTTCCTTTATTTCTTGCGCCATTCATAAATGCATTATAGGCTGCGGCAGAAACTGTACCGTTTGTTGTTCCGCTTAATGTATTTATGGCAGAATCGGAATCAAATATAAGGTTGTTATCAAGGCTATATGTAATACGGTTGCCCTGAAGGGATATTGCAAAGTTTCTGGAAGCGAGCGCATTGCTACCCAAACTTCTGTCCCAGACATAACTCGGATTGCTGGTTGAACTACCCAACAAGGTAGAATCATCCAATGAATGTACAGTCTTCGTAGCAGAACCCGTAAGTTCTACTGCTTCGTTTTCGCCGATTTTGTAAACGTGCAAACCGCCGGTTCTATAAATACCAAGACCGAGAGCTGTCTGATTTGCCGCCATAACGCGAGTTGAGTCTGCCGATTCATCAAGTGTGGCACGGGCAATAAAATGAATTTGCGTATAGTTGTAAAACTCACCATGTTCAACATCTTGAATTGTGGCTTTTACCGTATAGTCGGCAAATTCCTTTAAAAGTTCGGATTTATACATCCAGGTATAGAAACGGAAATATGTGTTTCCGAAATTAATACCTTTAGAATCTACGCCCCAATAATTCCTTGCTTTCTCTGTTCCGCCGTCCGCAGTATTATCATAGAATACATTTCTTGGGTCAAGCATACTATTGTAAGCCGAGTACGGTACGGTTGTATAGGTTAAATAACCTGATGTATGGAACGACCAATCATTTTCATCGTAATTTGCACTATTTGGGGTTTCATCGATAAGCACGAAATCGTAATTCCCTGTTTCGTTAACAATCACGTAAAAATTCTTTGAAACACCGTTATGAGTAATTTTAAATACAGTGGTACCAGTTTTGGTTGCCCAAAGTTTATTATTTATGTTTTGAACGCTGTTACCGCTTACTATTTCCCAATCAAGAGCAGACGCAAGAACTTCTGTACCTTCGGTAAATTCAATAATTACGTTGTTCAAATCAATTTGTTTATCTTTGAACATCGGGATTGCGGGGGATGCATCTTTTACAACATAGAAATCCGCATCGGTCATCTCAGGTATTGTATTTTCATTAATACCCACCAAGGATACCTTGAATGCCCGTAAGTAAGCCTTTGTTGCTACAAACGAGAAACCGATTGTACCCTTCTTATTGGTGTCTTCCATGAATGCGTTATAATCATCAATAGAAAGTGTTCCGTATGTTGTTCCGTTTATAGTTTTTAAGACATCATTGGAATCGAATACAATGTGTCCATCCATACTATAGGTAATATGGTTTCCTTGCAAAGTATATTTAACATTTCTTATTTTTTCAAGGTTGTCACCTAACGCGCTATCCCATACATACTCGGGGTCTGAACTAAGAAGTGTTGAATCCGCAAGTGAATGCATAGTTGTGGTGGAAGAACCTGTGAGTTCTACAGCTGCGCTATCACCTAACTTGTAGACGTGCAAACCACCTTGTCTGTAGTAACCGAGACCGAGCGGTGTTGTGCCGCTTTTCAGAACCTGCGTAGAGCCTTCTGTCTCATCAAGTGTTGCACGGGCTATAAGGTGATTCTGTGTATAAGCATAGTTTGCGTTTGAGCCACCGTGTTTAACGGTTACATTGATTTCGTAGTCACCGAAGTCTTTAAGAATATCGGACTTATAGAACCATGTGTAAGCACGGAAATATGTCGGGAAGAACATAATACCGTTTGCACCCATTGACAAACGATTGCCGTCGGCATCGGCATTTATTGTATCTTTCGGTGTGAAATAGTTATTCGCGAACGAATAAGGTGTTGTAGTATGGGTCAAATAAGCGGTTGTATGATATGACCATTCGTTTGCATCATAACCGCCTTTAAGGTTTTTATTTACAAGAACAAAATCATAATTTCCTTCTTCATTTACAATAACATAGACGTTTTTTGTAACTTTGCCTTCGGTACCCACATAGGAGGCTGTGAGTTTGGTAATACCTGTATCAACGGCATTAAGCATCTGACCCAAAATTTTTACATTTGAGCCATCGACTATTTTCCAATCAAGCGTGTCTCCCGCCTTAACGGTACCATCGGAAAATTCTATTTCCAATTCATTCAATTTTACTATCTTTCCTGCAAACATAGGGATTGCAGGTGCGCCGTCACTGACAAAATACGGCTCCACAACCTGTTCTGCAGGCTCAGCAAATGCCGACATCATTACAGTAAGTGAACTTAAAATTACCGCAAGAGCCAACACTACCGAAACAGCTTTCTTGGAAATTTGCTTAAAAACTGATTTCATAAGATACTACCTCCATAGTACATCGATACATAATAATAATAACATAAATTTTACTTGTTGTCCATCACTTTTTAGCGGTTTTTTATAATTTCGGCCCTTTTTGCTAAATTTCACATAATTTAAAAAGGAAGTTTTGTTTTTTAACAAAACTTCCTTACTTTTTTAAACGGTTATAAACATTTTTAATATTTTTTCTTTTAATTTCAAGTTTTCGGGCGCGGATAAGTCTGCATCTTTTATGAGCAATTCCTTTGCCGCTTCTCCACTCTTATTTAAAATGTTATAATCATTATTCAAATCTGCTATCTTCATTTGCGGAAGTCCGTGTTGCCGCATACCCATAAAGTCACCGGGACCGCGAAGTTTCAGATCTTCTTCCGCTATCTTAAAGCCATCGTTTGTATGACAAATTGCAGACAGTCTATTATTTGTGGTTTTATCGGCAGAGCCCGAAATCAATATACATGTGGATTTGTGCTTCCCGCGACCTATTCTGCCGCGTAACTGGTGCAGCTGTGACAGACCGAACATTTCCGCATCTTCTATTACCATAATTGCGGCATTAGGCACATCTACGCCCACTTCTATTACAGTGGTCGAAATAAGTAAATCGATTTTTCTCTCTACAAATTCCCACATAACCTTTTCTTTTGCCGAAGAACTCATTTTGCCGTGCAAAAGTCCTAATTTATAATCTTTGAATTGGTTATCTTTCAGTGTTTTATAACACTCTTCAGCCGACACGCGTTCTGTTTCCCCTTCTTCTACCAAGGGACAAACTATATACCCCTGTCTACCTTCATCAATATGTTTTTTTATGTAGTTATAAACTCTTTCTCTTAGCTCTCGGCCCACACTGTAACACTCTATCTGTTGTCTGCCCTTAGGATACTCGTTAATTATACTTACATCAAGTTCTCCGTAAATCACCATAGCGAGTGTTCGCGGTATAGGTGTTGCAGACATAACCAAAGTATGCGGACTGTTTCCTTTTTTTGAGAGAGCATCGCGTTGTGCCACACCAAAGCGGTGTTGTTCATCGGTCACAACAAGCCCTAAATCGTCAAACTGTATCTCTTCATTAAGAACAGAGTGGGTACCAATAACTATATCTACTTCGCCGCATTTTATGCTTTCGGCGATTTTTCGCCTTTTAGCCGCAGAAACCGCGCTTGTTATCAGCGTACAGTTGATACCCGTATTTTCAAAAAGTTTTAGAAAATTATTGTAGTGTTGTTCGGCTAAAATAACGGTTGGTGCCATAAGCGCCGCCTGATAACCGTTTTTAACCGTATTATACATAAGTGCTGCGGCTACCAAAGTCTTGCCGCTACCCACATCGCCCTGCAAAAGACGACTCATAGGTACACTCTGTGACATATCCGACAAAGCTTCTTTTACACACTTGATTTGCGAGTTAGTCGGTGCGAACGGAAGTTTCTCTACAAATTCTTTAGTAAAGTCATTTTTTAATTTTACCGCAGTTTTTCCACGCCTTTTATTTTTTAAATAGGTCATACCGCTTTGCAGTAAAAACAATTCTTCGAAAACAAGGCGTTCTTTTGCCCTATCAAGCGCTTCTTTGCTTTTTGGGAAATGAATATTCTGAATGGCAAAATTTATATCACAAAGATTATACTTTTCGCGTATACTACTTGGCAGAATTTCGGTAATACTACAACTTTGTATAGCAGTTCTTACAATCGAATAAATATATTTAGACGAAATACCCGATGTCAGAGAATATACCGGTATTACCGAATTGTTTGCGCTTTCATATATTTCGGGAGATGACATTTCTCTTTTAAACATACCACCCGCCATCTTACCGTAAAAAAGATACTCTGAGCCTTCATGCAGTTTTTGGGCGGTATATTTCGTATTAAAAAGGGTAACACTCATAGCGCCGCTTTTATCGCCAACAACAAATTTATATATTGTCATATTTTTGCGTATATAATGTTCTGTAATGGGCGTTAAAATTTTGGCGCGGACACATACGGTCTCATCAAGATATGTATCATAAATCAGATTTATTTTGCTTAAATCCTTATATGACCGCGGATAAAATGTCAAAAGGTCGGCAATAGTATCAACGCCCAGCTTTGATAAAAGCTGAGCGCGTTTTTCTCCAACTCCCTTTAAATATCTGATGTCCGTAGTGTCTGAAATCATCCTAAAATTCCTATTCAACAGAAATGATGAAATAGTATACCGGCTGACCGCCGTTTATCAATGTAATTTCTAATTTGTCTGAGAATTTTCGATTCAAAGCCGCTTCGATCTCAGCCGCTTTTTCATCGGTTACATCTTCTCCGTAAATAACGGTCAAGAAGTTGCTATCCTTTTTAACGAGCTGTTTTACGAGCTTGAGCATACATTTTTCAAGGTCGGTTTCAGTGAATGATACCTTACCGTTATCAAGCGCCAAAAGTTGACCTTCTTTAATATCTTTGCCGTCAAAATTAGAATTTCGAGCGGCATAGGTTATTTGTCCCGTTGCTATATTTTCAAATACCTTACCCATAGCAATAGCATTTACATCATCATCGGCATCGGGATCGAAATTCAGCATTGCAGTAATTCCCTGCGGAATTGTACGGGTGTGAAGAACTATAACCTTACGTGAACTAAGGGGTATAGTCTGTTCTGCCGCCATTATAATATTTTTATTATTTGGAAGCACAAATACTGTCTTTGCAGGGGTTGCTTCTATTGCACGTAAAATATCATCTGTACTCGGGTTCATTGTCTGTCCGCCCGAAACTACTGTGTCAACGCCCAAATCCTTGAAAAGTTCTTCAAGACCTGCCCCCGCACTTACCGATACAAAGCCCACTTCCTTAGTAGGCTCTACAGGGGTGAAGGTTTCTTTGCGAGAAGCGCTTTTAGGCGCTTTCTTGGCTTTTTTGCCGGTATCGTGCTTTGCGCGTTCGTGTTGGTCGCGCATGTTTTCTATCTTAAGTTTAACGAGCTGACCAAAGGTTATACCTTCTTCCAACGCCTTACCGGGATGGTCGGTATGAACATGAACCTTTATTATTTCTTCATCATCAACCACTACAACGCAGTCGCCGATTGTCTCAAGATAAGCGCGGAGTTCAAGCGGTTCTTTCGTACAATCTGCAGTTCTGTTTACTATAAATTCAGTACAGTATGTGAATGTGATTTCTGTTTCAAATTCACCCGCAGCGTTTCTGCCTTCCCACTCATCTTCTTCGGTCTCGGTCTCTTGCGGAGCAGAATCCGCTTCAATTATCTTACCATCCTTAAATACCGAATACATACCTTCGAGTATTACCACAAAACCGCGGCCACCCGCATCAACAACACCGGCTTGTTTAAGCACAGGCAAAAGTTCAGGCGTCTCGGCAAGTGCCTTATTAGCGCCTTCAAGTGCAGCTTCAAAAACTTCTAAAGTATCCTTGCCGGAATCAAATGCCGCTTCGGCATACTCCGCCGCAACGCGCGCTACTGTTAAAATAGTGCCTTCGGTTGGCTTCATAACAGCTTTATAAGCCGCTTCTACACCAAGGCGAAATGCTTCCTTTAAATTTTCGGCAGTTACTGTATCGGCGCCTTTAAGACCGTTGGCAATACCACGGAATAAAAGCGAAGTTATAACACCCGAATTGCCCCTGGCGCCCCTAAGTAATGCAGATGCAGCTACAGATGCCACCTTACCTGCGGTCTCACCTTCAAGATTTTCAAGTTCCCTTGCAGCGTTTCCTATACTAAGAGACATATTTGTACCTGTATCACCATCCGGTACAGGAAACACGTTAAGGTCATCAACCTTTTTCTTGTTATTTGCGATATTGTTTGCCGCCGAAATAATAGCATCGCGCAGCTCATTTCCGTTAAACAAATAAAACAACTCCTTCAATTAAAGGTAGGTAATTATTCTCTGATACCGTCAACCTTAACAGTTACCTTTTCTACCTTGATACCTATTGCTTCATCAACCGTAAATTTCACTTTATTTACAATACTTTTGGCAATAGCATTAATATTCATTCCATAAGAAACTATTATGTGAAGGTCAACCGAAATTCCTTCCTCGTTGCCCTTTACCACAATTCCTTTATTAATATAATCTTTTCTGGTTAACAGACCGAATAATCGCTGTCTCTTACCACTCGGTACCATTCCTACAACTCCGTAACAAGATGAAACCGCATTGCCGATAAGCTTTGCTAGATATTCATTTGTAATATTTACGGTTCCGAATCTGGTTTCATAAGCAATCATATATTATCCTCCTTAAAGTTAATTTTCATTTAAGACAAGTCTGCTGAGTACACCGTATATATCTCCGATAAGAGATACCGATGGGTTTTCTATTTCATTACTGCAAAACAGAATTCCCGTCCTATAACATACAGGTATTATCGGCATTTGTGAAACGGCCAATGCCGCAATATCCGAAATGTTGTTCACGCCGTTATATGAGCCATTCACAACCTGTTCGAGTACTATGCCCTGATTTTCTTCTGCCGAGGTATCTGTTTTTGTGGCGGGTATACCGTATGCCGCACTTCCTCCCGAACAAAGAAGCGGTGATAAATCCATATTCTCATTTATATTTATCTCTGCCAAATACAAATCGAACTGTTTTGCATTAAGCCTTGCAACATACTGACTATACGGCACACTGTCAATAATTACCTTTATGCCAACTGCCGCCAACTGCTCCGATATGAGTCGCGCGGCATTATTTCTGAACGAGTTTTCGCTATTAACAAGCAGCCTGAAGGTAATGATATCGTTGTTGGCATTTGCAAAATACCCCACATTATCAATCCTATTATAACCCATTTTCTTGAAATTCGCAATAGAAATATCGCTTTTGCTCGTAATTTGTATGCTTTGTATGCCTTTTACCGCCTTCCACGCAGGGTTATATACCCCCGTAGCCGCCACAGCGTTTGTATAATAAGCATCTTCACATATTTTTTGTCGGTTTAAAGCTGCCGACAGTCCTTGCCGCATATAATCGTTTTTAAGAATGGGATTATCGAGATTTATTCCTATATATACGAGATTATTTAGTTGCGTATTAACTCTCGTACCACTCATACGAAGTATATTGCAATCTGAAAGGTCGGTATAGTACATATCTACCGCACCGATTTCAATCGCATGCGACAGGGCTTCCTGGTCAGGGGTATTGATAAGCTTTACCGATTTTATAGACGCTTCCCCGGAATAATGCGAAGTATTGGCCTTCAATCCGTTCAGCTCATCGTTTAAATAATACCTTCCGCAACCAATAGGCGGTAATTCTACATTGTCTTCATTTTTAAGCAGGTCACTTTCACGTTTGATTATAGGAAAGGTCAACAAATTGACAACATAAGCATCTTTTCTTGAACACTTGAATGTGATGGTCCTATCATTTTCTGCAACTGCTTCGATAATACTACTAAGTCTCGCGCTATATGAGGAAGATGATTTTGCTAAATTGAAAGAGTATATAACATCAGCTGCAGTGAGTAGTGTCCCATCGCTAAATTTTACACTTTTTAGTTTTACGGTACATATTTCTGCATCGGTTGTTATACTTTCGGCCAAAATATTAACCGCATTATATTCATTATCAAGTAATACAAGCGAATCATAAAGCAATGTGCATAGCAGTCCGTTGAGTTCGGTCTTAGTTTTATAGGGATTAAACGAATCGGCCGCATTATAGGCAAGACTTATACCATCGCCAACATATACCGACTGATTGATATACGCGTCACCGTTATCTGTCGGGTTGTTTTCTTTTTCTCCACAACAACAAAGTGCTAAGCACAAAACAAAGCACATTAACAACGACAATACTTTTTTCACAGTCTCACCCACCGCCTTTCTTAAATCACACTAATCATTCAACCATTATACTTTTAACACTAAGGGTTTTTCCCGTCTTTTCATCGATTTCAAAAATACACCCATTAATTGCGCAACTTCCGTCGGCCAGTTCAAATTTACTCATATCGTTGTCCCTGAGCCTGTTAATTATAATATCGCTTTTTACTCCTAATACCGACTGTTTTGGGCCTGTCATTCCAAGGTCAGTTATATATCCGGTGCCTTTAGGTAATATCTGACTGTCGGCCGTCTGTACGTGTGTATGAGTTCCAACTACAACCGAAACTGTGCCATCAAGATAAAAACCCATTGCGCGTTTTTCACTTGTGGCTTCGGCGTGGAAATCGACCAAAATAACACCGGCGCCATCCTGCTTTGCGCGTTCTATAAGCGCATCCGCCTCTATAAACGGATTATCAGCTTCAAGGCGCTCAAGATAAATCCTTCCGCTTAAATTAATTACCGCTATTCTGTATCGGCCTTTATCAA
>JAZNUZ010000062.1:0-1622 GCA_045592605.1 Acutalibacteraceae bacterium | reverse complement strand
GAGACAGAATAAACGCGGTTAAAAGAATTTCAGAAAAACAAAAGGTAATAACAAAAGATACCCACCGTATAGATGTTTTTGCCGCAGTCATAGTCGGCACTACCGCCTGTGTACAGGTTTTTCTCTTTAAAAACGGGCATTTAAGTGACAGGAATTCCTTCGTTTTTGAAGATATTGCCGATAAACAGAGCCTTTATAGTGAATTTATACCACGGTATTACTTTGAAAATGACTCTGTTCCGCAGGAAATTTTAATCGATACCGAATTTGAAGATTTGGATTTAATTTGCGACTGGTTGTCTGAGAGAAGAGGTAGGGTTACCGTTTCGGTGCCGCAAAAGGGCGACAAAAGAAAAATAGTGGAAATGTGTACCGCTAATGCCGCAGAACAACTCTCGAAAAGAATTGAAAGAAATATAAAAGAAACTTCTGCGATAAATGAACTCGGCAATCTTTTGGGTCTTAACGGTGCCCCAAGGTATATCGAGTCGTATGATATTTCAAATACCGCGGGAGAAGAAAATGTTGCGGGAATGATTGTATTTAAGGATGGAAGACCCTTTAAACAGAACTACCGCAAATTTAAAATTAAATCTTTTGTAGGCCAAGATGACTATCGCTCTATGGCAGAAGTGCTCACCCGTAGATTTACCGAATATAAAAACGGCACTGATGAAGCGTTTTCGGTGCTTCCGGACCTTATCTTGCTTGATGGTGGTAAAGGTCAACTATCTGCCGTTTTAGCTGTGCTTAAGGAAATGCAGATAGATCTGGCGGTTTTTGGTATGGTTAAAGACTCTAAACACCAGACAAATGCCATAGTATCGGAAAACGGCGTAATTACCATAAAAGCCACAAGAAGCGCATATACCCTTATAAGCGAAATTCAGAATGAAGTGCACCGCTTTGCTATCGGTTACCATAAACAAAGGCGCAGTAAGGCAATGCTTAACTCAGAACTTCTGCAAATTGAAGGCGTTGGTAAAAAACGCGCTGCAGCACTGCTTAAAAAATTTAAGACAGTTAAAAATATAAAAAGTGCAACGATAGAAGAATTAAGCGCGATGGATGGAATGAGCCGAAAAACCGCAGAAAACATTTATAACTTTTTTAGATAAAAAACCACGCGGCAGTATTGCCGCGTGGTTTTATTGTATAACGAAAACCACGCGATAGTCGCGTGGTTCAAAAGAGGTTAACCGATGAAAAAAATAAAACTCCGTATAATGTGGAATAAAAAAGACCTGCCAGTCAAAGATATAGCACAATACGGAGAAACAGCAAAAACTGTTTAAGATATTATAACATAGGTCTAATGAAAATTCAATTAAATGCGGTTAAAAACAATTGATTAGCAGAAGGTTTATTATGAACCCGTTTACGGGTAGCAAGTAACAGATGCATGGCTGGCAGGCCAATCTAAAACGCACTTGTGCGTCGCCAGTAGCGGTTAGGGCTATGCCCGAAAATGAAATACCCCCCGTTTTACGGGGGGATATTTATTTTTAGTGAGGCAAGGTATTGCAATGTCGAATACAGGAATTTCACCAAAGGTGAATATTTGCTCGCTCTCCGCCTGGCAAACAAGCTTGCCGATCTCCGGGCGGCAAATGCGAACCCAT
>JAZNUZ010000061.1:0-9596 GCA_045592605.1 Acutalibacteraceae bacterium | reverse complement strand
GGCACAGTTGATACAAAAGGTACTCCTCTCCTGCTGGTTGCTTATAACCTCTTAGATAAACCGCCTATATTCTTTGTGGGAAATGTTGAGTCCCGCGAAATGCCTAAAGGCGTTGTCGATGGCGTAGTCACCGATGGCTTTACAGGCAATATTGCGCTTAATCTTATAGAAGGCAGTACAGTGACATTATTTAAAATGCTTAAAAAGGTATTTTATAAGAATATAGGAACAAAACTCGCGACTCTCTGCTTAAAGGGTGGCTTAACCGTTCTTAAAAAGAAAATGGATGCATCCGAAGTTGGCGGAGCACCGCTTTTAGGTGTGGCAAAGCCTGTTATTAAGGCACACGGAAGTTCCGATGCGGTAGCTATTAAAAATGCCATAAGACAGGCAAAACAGTTTGCCGAGAGAGATGTAATAGGCACAATCAGTGCTAATCTTGATAATATATAGGTGTAACAATGAAAGGCTTGGAAGAAAATTTAGGTTATAAATTTAATAATATAGAGCTACTGAATAATGCGTTGGCTCATTCTTCTTATGCCAATGAAACGCATTGTAAAAACGGCTCTAATGAACGTCTGGAGTTTTTGGGAGATGCGGTGTTGTCGGTTATAGTTGCCGATTATCTGTATAAAAATTTCGGAAATTTGCCCGAAGGCGAACTGACAAAATTACGTGCCGCACTTGTGTGCGAAAAAACACTTTGCAAATTCTCAAAAGAACTGAAAATAGGAGATTTTTTGAAACTCGGCAAAGGCGAATTACTGAACGGTGGCAACACTCGGCCTTCAATTTTAGCCGATGCTTTTGAAGCGGTACTCGCGGCAATTTATTTAGATGGTGGTATGGATTTCGCCAGAAAACACGTTATGCGATTTATACTGCCCGAACTCGAAAAACATGATGATAGCTCGGTGAAAGATTATAAAACAGGACTTCAGGAAATTGTTCAGCGAAACCCAGAAGAGAGACTGACATATATCTTGATTGCCGAAAGCGGTCCGGACCATAACAAGTGCTTCACAGTAGAAGTACATCTTAATTCTAATGTTATCGGCACAGGTATGGGAAGTAGCAAAAAGTTAGCCGAACAAGCGGCGGCAAAACAGGCGCTCGAGCTTATGGGAATTGAAATATGAGCGTGAAACATTCGAATATTTCTATTTTTGTTCCGCACCTTGGTTGCCCTAATCAGTGTACCTTTTGCAATCAAAGGCATATAGCCTGTGTATCAGTTGTTCCCACAGAAGATACTGTGCATAGCGCAGTAAAAATCGCAAAGGAAAGTCCGAATTATAATAGTAAAACGACAGAGATTGCCTTTTTCGGCGGTAGTTTTACGGCTATCGATAAAGGTTATATGCTCAGTCTTTTATCTGCCGCAAAGGGTTATGTGGATGATGGTACGGTCTTAGGTATACGTATTTCGACCCGCCCCGACTGTATAGATGAAGAAAAATTAGAACTTCTAAGGAGTTACGGTGTTACAGCTATTGAACTCGGGGCTCAAAGTATGTTCGATGATGTACTGCTTAAAAACAAGCGCGGACATACTGTAGATGATGTATATAAAGCATCACTTTTAATAAAGCAATACGGTTTTTCTCTGGGACTGCAAATGATGACAGGTCTTTACGGCAGTGATGATAAAAAGGATATACTTACAGCCGAAAAAATAATAGAACTCAGTCCCGATACAGTACGCATATATCCAACAATAGTGCTCTGTAATACGGATTTGGAATTACTGTATAAAAGCGGTACATATAAGCCGTTGTCTTTAGAAGCGGCGGTAGAATTGGTGTCAGATATACTGCTTCGTTTTGAGAAAACGAATATAAACGTTATAAGAACAGGACTGCACACAATCGATACCGATAAGTATGTTGCAGGACCCTGGCACCCATCTTTCAGAGAACTGTGCGACTCTCGTATATTACTTAGAAAAGCATTGTCTGAGCTCAAACAAGCGGGTGAATATACCATTTTTGTAAATGATAAAAGTTTGTCAAAAATGATAGGTCAAAAAAGGGAGAATATAAATAGGCTAAAAGAACGCGGGTTTACCTGTCGCGTTTTAGCCGATGAAAATTTGGGAGAATATGATTTAATTATAAAGGAGAAGTGAAAATAAGTGCTGTTAAGTTCAATACAGATTCAGGGATTTAAGTCCTTTGCTGACAAAACAACACTGAAATTCGGAAAGGGCGTAACAGGAATTGTCGGTCCTAACGGTAGCGGTAAAAGTAATATATCCGATGCTGTGCGTTGGGTACTTGGTGAACAGTCAACCAAGAGCCTTCGCGGACAGTCAATGGAAGATGTTATATTCGGCGGAACTGCATCACGCAGACCGCACGGGTATTGTGAAGTTACGCTTAATATAGATAATACCGACCGTTCTCTTAATTTTAACGATGATTTTGTATCAATAACACGCCGTTATTACCGTTCTCACGAAAGTGAGTATCTTATAAACAATGTGTCTGTACGACTTAAAGATATAAACGAGCTGTTTATGGATACGGGTCTTGGCCGCGATGGTTATTCTATGGTAGGTCAGGGTAAAATCGATGCTATTATCAGTACAAAATCAAACGAGCGCCGAGATATTTTCGAAGAAGCTTCGGGTATTTCAAAATACCGTTACAGAAAAATAGAATCTGAGAGAAAACTTGCCGCGGCAGACGAAAATCTGTTAAGACTTCGCGATATTATGAAAGAACTTGAAAGCCGCGTAGGTCCGCTGGAAGAACAAAGCAAAAAAGCGGAGCAGTTTTTAAGTCTTGCAGAGCAGAAGAAAGAACTTGAAATAGGTCTCTGGCTTTATTCGCTTGATAACTTTAAAGAGGCACTTCGCAACCACGAAAGCAAAATTACGGCTTGTGAAGTTATGTATAAAGAAATAGAAGACAGTCTGCAAAGTTTTTATGAAACAACCGAGAAAAACTCTGAACTGACAAATGAACTGTCGGTAAAAATAGATGAGCAACGCCAGAATATTTCGCGTTTCACCGAACAGGCAGCAACCCTTACGGGAAGTATCGCCGTTATAGAAAATGATATAGCGCATAACGATACTGCTATAGAGAGACTGGAAAGTGAAATCGAAAGTCTTAAAAATTCTGAAAACGACACCAAAGAGCAGATTCAGAAAAACCTTGATGCAGCCGCAGAAAAGCAAAACGAAATAGATAAATTAAACAAAGACTTGGCAGATGCGGAACATGCGCTTTGCAGTCTTTTAACCGATAGTGAAAGTTTTTCTAAAAAAATAGAAGACTTGTCTGCCAAACTTAATGAAATTTCGGCAGAGTGCGCAGACAAAAGGGTTACCAAACTTTCAAGTCTTTCGGCTATCCAAGAGATTGAACAAAGAGAAAATGACATTGAAAAGTTAACCGCTCAAAAGCAAATCGAAAAAGATTCACTCAGTGCAGAATTTGCCGAGACTGAGTCTCTCGTAAATACACTCGAAGAAAACATAACGGGTTGCGAAAACTCTCTTAAGGGTTATGAATTAAGGTTTACTACCCGTAAAGAGAAAGCAGATAAACTAAAGGTTGATTTGGATAATATCCGCCTTGATATTGAAGCCAAAAAGCGCCGTGTACAGATGCTTCACGACCTTGAAAATAATATGGAAGGCTTTAATCACTCGGTTAAGTCTGTAATGAGCGAATCCAAGAGTGGCATTTTAAGGGGTGTTCACGGTCCTGTTGCAGGTATAATCAATGTAAAGAAGGAATATGCCGTAGCGGTTGAGACAGCTTTGGGTACAGCTCTTCAGAACATTGTAGTTGATACCGAAACCGATGCTAAAAGGGCAATCGGAAAGTTAAAAGAAAATAATTCCGGCCGTGCTACATTCTTGCCGATTTCGGAAATCAAATCAAGAGAATTTACCGAAAAAGGCTATGAGAATATGTTCGGCTATGTCGGTATCGCATCTGATATTGTGGATTGCGACCCGAAATATCGCGAGATAATAAAGTATCTTTTAGGCGCCGTTGTGGTTACAGAAGATATCGATTCTGCGGCAACTTTGGCTAAGAAATTCAAATATCATTTTAAGGTTGTGTCTCTCGACGGTCAGGTCATAAATGCGGGTGGTTCACTCACAGGTGGCTCACTTATTAAAAACGCAGGACTTTTAAGCCGAAAAGAAGATATAAAGCGTATTAATAATGATATTGAAAAATTAAATGCCAAAGCCGAAACCTTGGAAGCAGAGTATAAAATTGCACTCGAAGAACTGGCTAAGGTAGAATCGGATATTCTCTCAGCTAAGGATGTTTTGCAGACCGCTACCGAAGATAAAATCAGAGCACTTGCCGAACTTAAGCGCATAGGCGATATAAAAGCGGCGGCGGAAGAAGTGATTGTCCGTTACACCGAAGAAAAACTTTCGGGAAATGAAAAGAAGGCTTCTTTACATAGCGCAGCAGATAATGCCGATAAAGAAATTACGGCACTTGAAATAAGTAAGTCTGAAATACAACATGAAATTGAAAGTTCTGTCGGTGGCAGAGACTCCCTTTCTCAGAAACGCGAAGAAATCACCGAAAGTATTACAAGCATCAAACTGTCGGTTATTGAATGTGCTAAGGATAGGGAAGGTCTTTTATCGGTTGCCGATTCTATGCAGTCGGCTCTTAGTAACCGAGATGTCCGAATTGAAGAGATAAATTCGGAAATTTCTGAAATTACTGAGCAGAGTGATAAAAAACGCGCCGATATAGAAAGTGTCCGTGCCGCAGTAGAAGAAATAAGGATAAACATAGCGGCGGCGGAAGATAATATTACCGAATATACTTTACGCCGTAATGAACTTGATAAACAGTCAACCGAGATGCGCACAAGTGAACGAGATAAAACACTTGAACGTGAAAAAATCGGCGGCGAATTAGCACGATTAACCGAGCGCAAGGCTAATATGCTCGCAGAATACGATAATGTTATAAAACAGTTGTATGATGAGTATGGGCTCACACGCAGTGAAGCCGAAAATATGGGTATCGCGATTGAAAATCTCAGCGAAGCCAAGAAACAGTTGTCGGAAACCAAGAGTAAAATTAAGTCTCTGGGGAATGTCAATGTCTCGGCTATTGAAGAGTATAAGGAAGTCAGTGAACGCTACAACTTTATGTCGGAACAGATTGCCGATGTTGAAAAGTCACGCGCAGAACTTAACAGACTTATCAATCAGTTGACCACTCAAATGCAGGAAATGTTTGTTGTTGGCTTTAACCGAATTAACGAATGTTTCTCAAAGACATTTACTGAACTTTTTGGCGGCGGTTCAGCACAGTTAGTCCTTACCGACCCTGATAATATACTCGAAAGCGGTATTGATATCAATGCTAAACTCCCCGGTAAAAATGTTCCGAGCCTTGATGGTTTATCGGGTGGTGAAAAAGCGCTTGTTGCATTATCCATTTACTTTGCGATAATGAACGTTAATGCGCCGCCATTCTGCTTCCTTGATGAAGTTGATACGGCGCTTGATGATATCAACGTTGAGAGATTTGCCCAGTATATGAAAAAATCTGACTTTGCGACACAGTTTATCTGTGTAACACACCGCCGCGGAACAATGGAAGCGGCAGATATGCTTTATGGTGTTACAATGCAGGAAAAGGGTGTTACAAAGCTTCTCGAACTCAATGTTGCAGAACTTGAGAAAAAGTTATTAAACGGTGAAATGTAAATGGGATTTTTCAGTAAAATTAAAAACGGTTTAAATAAGACAAGAACCAAACTTGTCGACAATATAAACGCCGTAATCAACAGTTTTACAAAGATTGATGAAGAACTGTTTGAAGAACTTGAAGAAATTTTAATAACTTCAGATATAGGTGTTGCGACTGCCACTGATATCTGTGATAAAATGCGTGCTAAAATAAAGGCGGAAGGCATTACCGACCCCGCGGTTATTAAGGATGCGATGAAGGATATAATCGCCGAAATGCTATCGGGCGATGCTTCGCTTAAAATTTCTACAAAACCGAGTATTATTATGGTAATCGGTGTAAATGGTGTGGGAAAAACCACAACTATAGGCAAAATGGCGGCATTATTTAAAAATGAAGGTAAAAAAGTTGTTCTGGGTGCGGCCGATACATTTCGCGCCGCCGCTATTGAACAATTAACCGAGTGGGCTAATCGTAGCGGCACTACAATAGTCAGCAGTATTCAGGGTACTGACCCTGCATCTGTTGTTTTCGATACAATATCTTCGGCTAAATCAAAGGGCGCGGATGTTATTATCTGTGACACGGCGGGCAGACTTCATAACAAGAAAAACCTTATGGAAGAACTGGCTAAAATGAATAGGGTAATATCAAGAGAATTACCGGATTCCGATAAGGAAACTCTTTTGGTACTTGATGCTTCCACCGGACAGAATGCCGTAAATCAGGCAAGAGAATTCAGTAAGGTAACCGACATTACAGGTATTGTGCTTACAAAACTTGATGGCACCGCAAAGGGCGGTATCGTAATTTCGATCAATAACGAACTTAATATACCCGTAAAGTTTGTGGGTGTTGGTGAAGGCATCGGTGATTTACAACCGTTTGACAGTAAAGCCTTTGCAGAAAGCTTGTTTGAAGGGGAAAATTAATATGAAGTTTTTCGTTTCCACAAAAAATGCACACAAGTTAAATGAATTTCGAAAAATTTTTACAGGTAGCGGTATAGAACTGTTTTCCGAAACCGATTTAAGTTTTCCGCTTCCCGAAGCCGAAGAAACAGGTACAACTTTTGCGGAAAATGCCCTTATAAAAGCCAGGCTCGGATGTCTCACAACAGGCGAAGCTTCTGTCGCGGATGATTCGGGACTTTGTGTTGATTATCTTGGCGGCGCTCCGGGAATTTACTCTGCAAGATATGCGGGTGAGCACGGAGATGATAATGCTAACAACCAAAAATTGTTAGATGAATTACGCGGTGTGCCAACCGAAAAAAGAACGGCACGATTTGTATCGGTAATAGCCTGTGTATTTCCCGATGGCAGAGAATTTACGGTTGAAGGAACAGTCGAAGGCATTATTGATACTAAACTGAATGGTGACGGCGGTTTTGGATACGACCCGCTTTTTGTAACCGAATACGGTTGCTTTGGCGTAGTACCGCCAGAAGTAAAAAATGCCGTAAGCCATAGGGCAAGGGCAATAGAAAAGTTTAAGAAAAAAATCGAAGAATATATATATAAAGGGGAAAAGGTATGCTGACAAGCAAACAGAGAGCTCAACTTCGCGGTATGGCAAATACTATGGAAACAATTTTGCAAATCGGAAAGGGCGGCATCAGTGAGCAGACAATCAAACAAATTGATGATGCGCTTACTGCCCGTGAACTTATAAAAATCAGAGCACTCGAAACTTCGCCTGTAACATCACGTGAAGCGGCAGACTCTATAGCTGACCAAATCGGTGCAGACGTTGTACAGGTTATAGGCAGTAAAATAGTACTTTATAGAGAAAGTAAAGATAACAAAACAATTTATCTTGTAAAATAAAATGAAGAAAACTGTTATTTTCGGGGGAACTTTTAACCCCATTCATTTGGCGCATTTAGAAATAATTAATAGCGTTTTAGCATTAACCGATACCGAAAAAATTATCGTTATGCCAACAAGCACACCGCCGCACAAGGTGTGCGACAGTCTCGCTTGTGATGCCGACCGCTTAGAAATGTGTAAAGCGGCACTAAGCGGTATGGATAGGGTAGAAGTCAGTGATTTGGAAATAATGCGCGGCGGAAAGAGTTATACCTACGATACATTAAAGGCAATTAAAAAAGAAAATCCGCATCTTAAACTCGCACTTGTCTGCGGTGGGGATATGATAGTAACCTTTAATAAATGGTACCGCTATAACGACATTATTAAAAATACCGAAATCATTGCTATAAGGCGTGTCGGTATTGATGAAGAAGAGTTTGATAAATCAATTAAAGAATTGATAAATATGGGCGCGACAGTGGTTGTTTTAAAAAACCATATTACAGGTATTTCTTCTACCGAAATCAGAGATAATATAAATAATAAGGAATATCTTTTGAAGCATTTACCGGTAGCGGTGTATGAATATATAAAGGCAAATGATTTATACGGGGATAATGATGGATTACGATAAAATTAGAGAGATATTAAAACAAAAATTAAAAGAAAAACGGTATATACATTCTGAGTGTGTAGCCGATGAAGCAAAGCGCCTGGCTCTCAAGTACGGGGCAGACAGCGAAAAAGCGTATCTCGCAGGGCTTGTTCACGATATTACAAAGAATGATTCATCGGAAGAACAGTTGCTTTTTTTTGAACGGTTTGGTATAATCCTTGATGATATATCAAAAAATTCTGAAAAATTATGGCATGCGGTATCGGGCTCTGCATATGTCGAAAAGGTTTTAGGTATTACCGATAGAGATATAATAGATGCCATAAGATATCACACTACCGCCAGAGAGAATATGACAACACTTGAAAAGGTTTTGTATCTTGCAGATTTCACATCACGCGACCGAGATTATAGCGATGTTGACGTTATGAGAAGACTTGTCGATATATCTATGGAAGATGCTATGGAATATGCGCTCACATATACAATAAACGAACTTGTGGAAAAGAAAAAACAAATACATCCCGACACCTTGTCGGCTTATAATGAAGTAATGAAAAGGAGAATTGAGCATAATGGAATCGGTTGAGATTTTAAGCGTTGCGGCTAATGCGCTTAATGAAAAAAAGGCCGCCGATTTATCGGCACTGAAGGTTGATGATTTAACGGTACTCACCGAGTATTTTTTACTGGCAACCGCCAAGTCATCTACCCACGTAAGAGCTTTGGCCGATGAAGTAGAGTTTAAATTGGGAGAAGCGGGACTCGAGCCGCATCATATAGAAGGTAAATCAACAGGTTGGGTGTTGCTCGATTACGGTAGTGTTATTGTGCACGTATTCAGTAGAGATTCACGTGAATTTTATAATTTGGATAAAATGTGGGCAGATGCCACCGAAATTGATTTGGATGGCATTTTAGTTAGCGAACAGGAGAAATAATTATGGCAAAATATAATTACACAGAAATTGAAAAGAAATGGCAAAAAATCTGGGATGACCAGGAAACATTTAAGGTGGGCGAAGACTATTCTAAGCCTAAATTTTTTGGTCTTGTTGAATTCCCGTATCCATCAGGCCAGGGCCTTCACGTAGGACATCCTCGTTCCTATACTGCCCTTGATATAGTTGCGCGTAAGAAGAGATTGCAAGGCTTTAACGTGCTTTATCCTATGGGTTGGGATGCTTTCGGTCTGCCGACTGAAAACTATGCTATAAAAAATCATATTCATCCTGAAATTGTTACAAAAGAAAATATTGCGCATTTTAAAGAGCAACTTAAATCTCTCGGATTTTCATTTGATTGGAGCAGAGAAATTAATACCACCGACCCTTCTTACTATAAATGGACACAGTGGATTTTCTTGCAACTTTATAAAAACGGTCTTGCATATAAAAAGGAAATGTCGGTAAACTGGTGTACATCCTGTAAGTGCGTACTCGCAAACGAAGAAGTTGTAAACGGCGGTTG